>CAUVJL010000050.1:0-17117 GCA_963552075.1 uncultured Neisseria sp. | reverse complement strand
CTTCCTGCGCGCGGCGTTCGATTTCGGGGTTGCCGCGTTGTACGGAGTTGAAGTCTAAAGACGCGTCGTTTGTACCGGTATTCATGGAAGAAGCCGCGCCGCCGCCCAAGCCGATAAGCATACCCGGGCCGCCCAGTTGGATCAGCAATGCGCCTTCGGGGATTTCGTCTTTATGCGTCTGCTGCGCCTGAATGCTGCCCAGGCCGCCGGCAATCATAATCGGTTTGTGGTAGCCGCGAACCTGACCGTCGAATTTTTCTTCAAAGGTACGGAAGTAGCCCAAGAGGTTCGGTCGGCCGAATTCGTTGTTGAACGCCGCGCCGCCGATGGGGCCTTCAATCATGATGTCCAACGGCGAGGAAATGTGTTCCGGCTTGCCGTAGTCTTGTTCCCACGGCTGTTTGAGGTCGGGGATGTTGAGGTTGGACACGGTAAAGCCGGTCAAGCCTGCTTTCGGACGCGAACCTTTGCCCGTCGCACCTTCGTCGCGGATTTCGCCGCCCGCACCCGTTGCCGCGCCCGCAAACGGCGCAATGGCGGTCGGGTGGTTGTGCGTTTCCACTTTCATGATGATATGCGTATCTTCCTCGTGGAAACGGTAGCCTTGGTTTTCCGCCGCATTCGGATAGAAACGCTCAATTTTCGCGCCTTCAATCACGGACGAGTTGTCTTTATAGGCGACGACCGTGCCTTCGGGATGCGCGTTGTGCGTGTCGCGAATCATACCGAAGAGGGATTTCGGCTGTTTTTCGCCGTTGAGGATGAAATCGGCGTTGAAGATTTTGTGGCGGCAGTGTTCGCTGTTTGCCTGCGCGAACATCATCAGCTCCACATCGGACGGATTGCGCTGCAAAGCCTGATAATTTTCAACCAGATAATCGATTTCGTCGGCGGAGAGTGCCAAACCCATTTCGGTATTGGCTTTGACCAAAGCCTCTTTACCGCCGCCCAAAACATCGACGGTAGAGAAAGTTTCGGATTCGAGATGGTGGAATAATTTGGAGGCCGTCTGAAAATCGGGCAGCACAGATTCCGTCATGCGGTCGTGCAGCAACGCCGCCCATTGCTGTTTCTGTTCATCATTCAGACGACCTTCCAGCCACACCGCCATGCCGCGTTCGATGCGCTCTATGCCTTCCAAACCGCAGTTTTCCGCGATATTGGTCGCCTTGGAAGCCCACGGCGAAATCGTACCCAAACGGGGCGTTACCAAAAATAAATGCAAGCCCTCGCGCGCTTCGGGCGTTTGTTCAACGCTTTGCGCCGCCAACAAGGCTTGCAGTTTTTCGACAGTCGCGGCATCCGGTGCTTTCTCGCTGCCGACAAAATACCAAAATTCGCTTTTCAGTTTCACTTCGGGTAGACCGAGTGCGGCCGCTTTTTGCAAGAGTTTTTCAACACGGAAATCGGAAAGGGCGGTAACGCCGCGCAAGGGCAAAACAACAGACATGATTCAGCTCTCAAATGCGGTTGGGAAAGGCTGTATTATACGCCGAATGGGTCTGGGCTGCTTGGTAATTTGGGTGAAAATGTTGACAATTTTTCAGACGACCTGCGCTGGGTGGGGCGGAAGGGTCGTCTGAAAAATCTTGATTGAAACCTATGCAATTCTTTGATTTAAATTGATTTTTTAGGGTTTTAAATCACACGAACGCCTTTAGGTAATGCAGATGTCGGATTTGGGAATCCAATCTATGGTTTCTCTCATGGCTGCGCTTACTTATGCTCATATATCAAAATTTCGATATTCAAATTTGTATTGGGCCTCTTGAGTTTTGTTATACTCTCCGACAAGATAAAATTTAATATCTTCGTAAATTAAAATACATTCGATTAAATAATCACCATCAACATATTCTATTGATAAAAAGGTGTCATTATTTAGATCTGATATAGAAAATAAATTAATTTTCGACTTATCTTTTACAAAACTCAAAAAATCATCTATCTCAGCTAAAGTTTCTTTGTCTAAACCATATTCGGACGACAATATTTCTGTATTATTTTGTTTATAAGCCGTGACAAATTGATTGATAGCTTCGTAAATAGTTGCTCGGATATTTTGTTTTTTCATACTGTAACCTATTTCTTAAATAGAAGGGTTATAGGCTGATTTGAAAAAATCGATGTCGGTTTACGGAAGGTTTATCCAAAAAATTTATCGTTTATTTTTCTGATAAATCGGCATGAGTTCAGGCAGCATTCTGCGGATGGCGTTGATGCGCGTCTGATTGGTCGGATGGGTGGACAAAATCGCAATAGACGAGCTGCCTTCAAGTTTGCTCATCTTTTCCCAAACGCTGATGGCAGCCTCCGGATTGTAGCCCGCCTGAGCCATCAAACGTACGCCGCCTGCGTCCGCTTCGCTTTCCTGATGGCGCGAAAAGGGCTTGGAAGCAAGTAAATCCGTGCCCAATCCAACGATATTGGCATCGACTCCGGATGCACCCGCTAAAATAGAACCGCCCAATCCCGTCAGCACTTGGCCGCCAATCGCTTTTTTGCCATGTTCCAGCAGGGCGTGGGTCATCTCGTGACCGATAACGGCGGCGATTTCGTCGTCCGTCAATTTCAAACGCTCAACCATGCCGGTGTACATCGCCATTTTGCCTCCGGGCATTGCCCAAGCATTCAATTCGTTGCCGCGGAAAACATTCATCTGCCAATTGAAAGGTGTGCCGGTTTGGTTGGCCTGGTTGGCATAGGGTTTCAGGCGTTCGAATACGGCTTTGATACGGCGCGAAGTGTGGGAAGTGTTGTCCAAAACGCGTTGCGACTGCGCTTGCTGTACCACTTGCGAATAGTTTTTGGCGGCGGCCTCGTTGAGCGATGCCGTATCGTATCCCACCATATCGGCAACGGAAGTACAGCCGGTCAAAGCCATAATGGCTCCCAGCTGCATCAACTGTTTTTTGTATATTTGTTTGTTCGGCATTTGCATCTCCTAATATTGTTAAAATCAAGATTCTTCAAGCGGATTGCATGCGGTATTTCTGCACATCATATAAAAAATGCCGCCTGATTTTCAGACGGCATAACAAATATTTTAAGAGCGGCGCTGCAACATCCAAGATTCGATCTTACGCGCGTCGTTGACTCGGGTTGTCGAAGTCGGCGAGTTCAGCAATACGATGGTAATCGGTTGGTTTTGGACGTTTGCCTTAACCACCATCGAACGTCCTGCTTCGCGGATATAACCGGTTTTCTGAAGCTCGATGTTCCAGCTGCCTTCGCGGACGAGGGCGTTGGAGTTTTTATAGTTTTGTCGGCCGTTTGCCGTCCAAACCGAGCCGTAGTTGGAGGTCGTGTTTTTGCGGATAAGCGGATATTTGCTCGCTGCGGCGACCATGCGGTTCAAATCGTTGGCGGTTGATACGTTTTGGAAATTCAGGCCGGTAGGTTCGTAGAAACGGCTGCTGTGCATGCCCAGGCTTTGCGCTTTGGCATTCATGGCGGCAACAAACGCCGACATACCGCCCGGATAGGTACGGCCCAGCGCGTGTGTTGCGCGGTTTTCGCTGCTCATCAGGCTCAGGTGCAGCAATTCGCCGCGCGTCAGCGTCGTGCCGACGGCAAGGCGGCTGCCTGTACCTTTCAGGCGGTCGATTTCGTCGGAGGTAATGGTAATGCGTTCGTTCATATCCAAACGCGCGTCCAAGACGACCATCGCGCTCATCAGTTTGGAAATAGATGCAATAGGCATTACGCGGTCTGCGTTTTTCTGATAGAGGATTTCGCCTGTTTTGTTGTTAAAAATCAGAGCAGACTGCGATGTCAAAAGCGGCCCCGCCATCATCGCCTGAGCCTCGATTTTTTGTGCGTGGCTTAATGCGAAAGCTTCCATCGGGTCATTTTGGGTTGGAAAATTTTGTTCCAAAAATTGACCCAAAACGTCCATATCGTCTGCAGCGGCAGGGGTGGCGGCGACAGTCAACGCCATACCCAAACAGGCGGCACTCAGTGTTTTATAAAATTTCATAACCGACATACTTCAACCAGTAGAATTTAAGACAATTGAATTATTAAAGGGGATATTTTGCTTAAAATACAACAAAATGTAAAGTTTAATATGGCTTTTTTGCGTTTGTTTGCATCTTTTCCCAAATTGGAAACAATCTTAAGGATGGGAAATCATGGTGTGTTGCCATGCATCGGAGGGTTGTCTGAAAACCTTACGCCCAACAGCTTGCCATACGGTATTTGATAAACCTTAAGATACTGATTATACTTACCGACTTTGCCGAAAACCGTTCCCGCAACATTCGGATAACGGTTTGCCGATATTGCTTGAAAACAGAAGATAAATTATGACTGAAGAAAAACGCTCCTGCTCGTTTTGCGGAAAATCCGAGCATGAAGTCAAAAACCTGATTGAAGGCGAAAACGCTTTTATCTGTAACGAATGTGTAGAAACTTGCGGCGTAATGCTGCAAAGTTCGGGCGACCTCTCCACAGACAAATCTGCAACGGATGCGTCCCATCCGAACAACAAGCTGCCCACGCCTGCCGAAATCGTCGCCAACCTCAACGACCACGTTATCGGTCAGGAACAAGCCAAGAAAGCCTTGGCGGTGTCGGTGTACAACCATTACAAACGCCTGCGCCACCCTAAAGCCAACGGCAACGTCGAATTGTCGAAATCCAACATCCTGCTTATCGGTCCGACCGGTTCGGGTAAAACCCTGCTGGCACAGTCCTTGGCGCGCAAACTGGACGTACCGTTCGTCATGGCGGACGCGACCACGCTGACCGAAGCGGGTTATGTCGGTGAAGACGTCGAGCAAATCATTACCAAGCTTTTGGGTAAATGCGATTTTGATGTTGAAAAAGCCCAACGCGGTATCGTTTATATCGACGAAATCGACAAAATTTCGCGTAAAAGCGACAATCCGTCGATTACCCGCGACGTATCCGGCGAGGGCGTGCAACAAGCCTTGCTGAAACTGATTGAAGGTACGGTTGCCAGCGTTCCGCCCCAAGGCGGTCGCAAACATCCGAATCAGGAATTTATCAACGTCGATACGACCAACATCCTGTTTATCTGCGGCGGCGCGTTTGCAGGCTTGGAAAAAGTCATCCGTCAGCGTACTGAAAAAGGTGGTATCGGTTTCGGCGCGTCCGTTCACAGTAAGGACGAAAATGCCGACATTACCGGATTGTTTGAAATCGTTGAGCCTGAAGACTTGATTAAATTCGGTTTAATTCCCGAGTTAATCGGCCGTCTGCCCGTTATCGCCACGCTGGCGGAATTGGATGAAGACGCATTGGTCAACATTTTGACCGAGCCGAAAAATGCCTTGGTGAAACAATATCAAACCCTGTTCGGTATGGAAAATGTCGAATTGGAATTTGAAGAAGAAGCCCTGCGCAGCATCGCCCGTCAGGCAATGGAACGTAAAACCGGCGCGCGCGGCCTGCGCTCCATCGTTGAACGCTGCCTCTTGGATACCATGTATCAACTGCCTGATTTGAAAGGCGTGACCAAAGTTGTCATCGGTAAAAACGTCATTGAGAAAGGCGAACAGCCCAAGCTCCTGCGTGAAGACGGAAGCGAATATCAGGCAAACGCTCGGTAAAAGAACGAACCGGTCATTCCGATAAAACATAAAAGGTCGTCTGAAACCCTGTTTTCAGACGACCTTTTCGTATTTTTCAAGATAATTCGTTTCAATAGCAAACACCTATTACATCCGATAACATAAATATTCCAATTTTTGCCAAACTGGTCTATGATACCTAAAAGGATTGTTTACAATTCTTTGATTGCAAATCATTTGCAACGGATAGAAGAAAAACAGAAAAAAGGAACAAAGAGATGTTAGAAGCCTATCGCAAAGCCGCCGCCGAGCGTGCTGCCCTCGGTATCCCGCCCCTCCCTTTGAACGCGCAGCAAACCGCCGATTTGGTTGAGCTGCTGAAAAACCCGCCCGCAGGCGAAGGTGAATTCTTGGTCGAACTGCTTGCCCACCGTGTTCCGCCCGGTGTGGACGATGCCGCCAAAGTCAAAGCCTCATTTTTGGCTGCCGTTGCCGAAGGCAGCGCATCCAGCCCTCTGATTTCCCCCGAATATGCAACCGAACTTTTAGGTACGATGCTCGGCGGTTACAACATTCACGCGTTAATCGAACTCTTGGACAACGACAAACTTGCGCCCATCGCTGCCAAAGGTTTGAAACATACGCTTCTGATGTTCGATTCTTTCCACGACGTGCAGGAAAAAGCCGAAAAAGGCAACAAATACGCGCAGGAAGTTTTGCAATCTTGGGCGGATGCTGAATGGTTCACCTCGCGCGCCAAAGTTCACGAAAAAATCACTGTTACCGTCTTCAAAGTTGACGGCGAAACCAATACAGACGACCTCTCCCCCGCGCCCGACGCATGGAGCCGTCCCGATATTCCGCTGCACGCGCTGGCAATGTTGAAAAACCCGCGCGACGGCATCACGCCCGACAAACCGGGCGAAGTCGGTCCGATTAAATTGTTGGAAGAACTCAAAGCAAAAGGTCATCCCGTTGCCTACGTCGGCGATGTGGTCGGCACCGGTTCTTCACGCAAATCCGCGACCAACTCCGTCATTTGGCATACCGGCGAAGACATTCCGTTCGTACCGAACAAACGTTTCGGCGGCGTATGCTTAGGTGGCAAAATCGCGCCGATTTTCTTCAATACTCAAGAAGACTCCGGCGCGCTGCCGATTGAAGTCGATGTTTCTGCACTGAAAATGGGCGATGTCGTCGATATTCTGCCTTATGAAGGCAAAATCGTGAAAAACGGCGAAACCGTTGCCGAGTTCAGCCTGAAATCCCAAGTATTGCTGGACGAAGTGCAAGCGGGCGGCCGTATCAACCTGATTATCGGTCGCGGTCTGACAGCCAAAGCGCGCGAAGCCCTGAAACTGCCTGCCTCCACCGAATTCCGCCTGCCTCAAGCGCCTGCCGAAAGCAAAGCCGGTTTCACGTTGGCGCAAAAAATGGTCGGTCGCGCCTGCGGTCTGCCTGAAGGACAAGGCGTGCGCCCGGGTACTTATTGCGAACCGCGCATGACGACGGTCGGCTCGCAAGACACTACCGGCCCGATGACCCGCGACGAGCTGAAAGACTTGGCTTGTTTGGGCTTCTCCGCCGATATGGTAATGCAGTCTTTCTGCCACACCGCCGCCTATCCGAAACCCGTCGATGTGAAAACCCATAAAGAACTGCCCGCCTTTATTTCTACCCGTGGCGGCGTGGCTCTGCGTCCGGGTGACGGCGTGATCCACTCATGGCTCAACCGCCTGCTGCTGCCCGATACCGTCGGCACCGGCGGCGACAGCCACACCCGTTTCCCTATCGGTATTTCCTTCCCCGCAGGCTCCGGCTTGGTTGCTTTCGCAGCAGCCACAGGCGTGATGCCGCTCGATATGCCTGAATCCGTATTGGTACGTTTCAGCGGCAAACTGCAACCGGGCGTAACCCTGCGTGATTTGGTAAACGCCATTCCGCTTTACGCGATTAAACAAGGTTTGCTGACCGTCGCCAAAGCCGGTAAGAAAAACATCTTCTCCGGCCGCATCCTCGAAATCGAAGGCCTGCCTGATTTGAAAGTAGAACAAGCTTTTGAATTGACTGACGCATCCGCCGAACGCTCCGCCGCCGGCTGTACCGTGAAGCTCAACAAAGAGCCGATTATCGAGTACATGAAATCCAACATCGTGTTGATGAAAAACATGATTGCCGATGGCTATCAAGACCCGCGCACTTTGGAACGCCGCATCAAAGCCATGGAAAAATGGTTGGCAAATCCTGAGCTGCTCGAAGCGGATAAAGATGCCGAATACGCTGCCGTGATTGAAATCAACATGGACGACATCAAAGAGCCGATTATCGCCTGCCCGAACGATCCGGACGACGTATGCTTCATGTCCGAACGTTCCGGCACCAAAATCGACGAAGTGTTCATCGGTTCTTGTATGACCAACATCGGTCACTTCCGCGCCGCTTCCAAACTCTTGGAAGGTAAGTCCGACATCCCCGTCCGCCTGTGGATGGCGCCGCCGACCAAAATGGACGCGAAAGAGTTGTCCGACGAAGGCCACTACGGCGTACTCGGCCGTGCAGGTGCGCGTATGGAAATGCCGGGTTGCTCATTGTGTATGGGTAACCAAGCACAAGTACACGAAGGCGCAACCGTCATGTCCACTTCCACCCGCAACTTCCCGAACCGCTTGGGTAAAAACACCTTCGTTTACCTCGGCTCGGCAGAGTTGGCGGCGATTTGCTCGAAACTGGGCAAAATCCCGACCGTTGAAGAATACCAAGCCAACATCGGCATCATCAACGAACAAGGCGACCAAATCTACCGCTACATGAACTTCAACGAAATCGACAGCTACAACGAAGTAGCCGAGACCGTGAATGTTTAACAGGTAGGTAAAACCGTTTCAGACGACCCCTTCAATGGCTAAATCCTAAATCCATGAGGTCGTCTGAAAACAAAAAAACAGAACAGTTTTCGCTGTTCTGTTTTTTTATAGTGGATTAAATTTAATCCACTATATTCTTGAGCTTAACGCCGCTCCTGCCTACGTATCAGCCAAACGGCGAGCAGGGCGAAGGCTATGGTGGGGAGTGCGCCGGCGAGGAAGGGTGGGACGCCGTAGAGTTGGCTGGTAAAGCCGAAGAGCCGTCCGGCGAAGTGAAACAGCAAGCCGAGGCAGATGCCGCCGAAGAGTTTCAAGCCCATATTGCCGTGGCGGGTGGTTTGCGGGGTGAAGGCGAAGGCAACGAGTGCCATGACCCAGGCGGCGACGGGGTAAACCAATTTGCGCCACCAGGCGATGGCGTAGATTTGGGTGTTTTGGTTGTTGTTTTCGAGGTGGCTAATGTAGGTGGTCAGTTCGCCGACCGACATTTGGTCGGGTTTGACAAGCAATACGTCCATCAGGTTGCGCTTGACAGCGATCGGCCAGTTTTCTTCGTTTGCGGTCGAGGTTTCGACTTTGTCTTCGCTAAGCGTGCTGCGGCGGATGTTTTTCAACTGCCAACTGCCGTCGTTGTTTAAAACGGCGGACTCGGCTTCTGTTGCCTGCGTCAGTTCGTTTTTGTCGTTGCGCTCCCAAATTTTGATGCCCAAAAGCGTATGGTCGGGCAACATTTCGCGCACGTTGATGATGCTGTTTTTTTCTTTGAGCCAAAGCCCGGTATTGCCGGTGCTGATTTTGCCGTTGATTGCGGCGGATTTGATGTTTTCGGCTTTTTGGCTGAGGACGGGGGCAATCCATTCGCCGAGCGCGGCGGTGGCGATGGCGAAAATCAGTCCGAACTGCGACAGGATCAGCAGCAGCTTTTTGGTACTCATGCCGCTTGCTTTGATGACGGTCAGTTCGCTGCCGGCGGCAAGTTGGCTGAGGGAGACGAGTCCGCCGATGAGGACGGCGAGGGGCATGAGTTCGTAAGCGCGCGCGGGCATCTGCATGAGGACGTATTGCGCCATGGTTGCGCCGTTATAGCTGCCTTTGCCCAAGTCGCCGACTTCGTTGATGATCTCGAAAAAGCTGTATAGGGCGAGGAAGGCCAGGAGGGCGTAAACCGCCATAACCGCCATTTGGCGGATGATGTAACGTGAAATCAGGTTCATTTTCCGCCTTTCAATGTCAGACTTTTGGCAACCGCCTGCCAGAAGGGTTGGCTGGGCATACTGCGCACGCGCAGCAGGACGACGGCAATCATGAACATGATGATGTGCATAGGCAGCAGTCCGAGCCAGAAATGGATTTTGCCGTCTTCCACGGCATTGCGCAGGAAGGTCAGCCCGTTTTGGTAAACCAAAAACAAACCGATGGCAATCAAGATATTGTAGGTGTGGCCGCTGCGCGGATTGAAATAGGAAAGCGGCACGGCAAGCAGGCACAGCAACAAAACGCTGACGGTCAACGAAATACGCCACATCAATTCCGCCTGGTGTTGGGGATTGCTGCTGCCAATCAGTTGGGCGGTCGGAATGGTACGGCGGTGTGAAACAGGGTCGATGAGTTTGGGCGTGGTGCTGATAATCAGGCTGAGCTTTTGGAAAGAAACGCGGTTGTAATCGGCTTTGCCGGGCGTACCGCTGTAACGGTAGCCGTCGCGCAATTCAAGCGTGCGTTTGTTGTCGGTCAGCGAAAAATTGCCCTCTTTGGCAAAAACGATGTTGTCGTTGCCGTTTTTGTCCTGTTCGCGCAGGAACAGGTTTTTCATGATGCCGGATTCGGTATCGAAGGTTTCGACAAAATAAACCCTGCCGTTGCGCTTGCCCAAGTTATTGAACTCGCCGGCTTCCACCAAAGACAATTCCTGCTTCTGCTTCAAAATTTCGGCATATTCGCGGCTGCGCAACTCTGCCCACGGCATCACCCAAAGCTGCATGACGGCAATCAAAATGGCAAACGGCACGGCAAACTGCATGACCGGTCGTATCCATTGTTTCAATGCCAATCCGCAGGAGAGCCAAACCGACATCTCGCTGTCGCGCCAGTAGCGGGTCAATACGGTCAACGTACTGATAAATGCGGTCAACACCAGCAAAAGCGGCGTCATGCCGATGACCCAGAAGCCGACCAAGGCCAACACGGCATCGATGGCGACACGCCCGTCGGCTGCACGGCCAAGCAGGTTAATGGCCTGCGTGGATACCAATACCGCCAAGAGGACGACAAAGATGCCGACGGCGGTAAAGGAAAGTTCTTTAATAAAGTTTCTTTGGTAAATCATAAGATTGAGCGTGGTATACGGTTTATGGGAAACCTATATTTATTCATAAGGCTTCAGACGGCATGACACAAATGGAGTACAATGATTTTCATCTGTTCGGACGGTTGGTCAACAGGCCGTCTGAATAACCGACAACCGTTCCAATCAGGAGAATAAACGTGAAATTTAGCACAAAAGCCGAAACTTTGCAGGCTCAACAGGCAGGTGCGCAATTATTTGTCTGCGCCGAAGCATCGCAACTGAGCAACCCGACTGCCCTCGCCCTCTTCGCTTCCCTTGAAGAAGGTCAAAATTTCGCCGACACCAAAATCCCGACGGACAACGGTTTGCAGGCAGTCGCCGTCGTCCGCCTCGAAAAAACCGACCGCGCCGCATTGAACAAAGCCGCCGCCGAAGCCGCCAAATGGGCGCAAAACCAAGAAACGGTCAATGTGGACGTTCATGCCTTTGAAGAAGCGCAAGCCGCCGCCGTTGCCGAGGCGTTTGCGATTGCGTTCGGCAACGCCGCCTACCGTTTCGACCGCTACAAAAAAGAAGCCAAGCCCGCCAAATTCGCACAAGCCGTGTTCCACACCGCACACGAAGCCGCCGTCAAAGAAGCCCTGCGCGTCGCCGAAGCGCAGGTTTACGGACAAAGCCTCTGCCGCGACTTGGGCAACGCCGCGCCCAACGAATGCACGCCCGAATTTTTAGCGCGCACCGCCAAAGCCGAAGCCGAAAAACTGGGCGCACACGCCAAAATCATCGAAAAAGACTACATCAAAGAAAACATGGGTTCGTTCTGGTCGGTCGCCAAAGGCAGCGTGGAAGACCCCTATCTGATTGAATTGAGCTACTTCGGCGCAGCCGACAAAGAAGCCGCCCCCGTCGTCTTGGTCGGCAAAGGCATCACCTTTGACACAGGCGGCATCTCCCTTAAACCCGGCCTGAACATGGACGAAATGAAGTTTGACATGTGCGGCGCGGCCACCGTCATCAGCACCTTCTGCGCCGCCGTCAAACTGCAACTGCCGATCAACCTCGTCGCCGTCGTCGCCACCTGCGAAAACATGCCTTCCGGCGCGGCAAACAAACCGGGCGACGTCGTGAAAAGCATGAAAGGCCTGACGATTGAAGTGTTGAACACCGATGCCGAAGGCCGTCTGATTTTGTGCGACGCGCTCACTTACGCCGAGCAGTTCAAACCCAAAGCCGTCATCGACGTCGCCACCCTGACCGGCGCGTGCATCATCGCCTTGGGTCATGACGTCAGTGGCGTGATGGGCAACAACCAGGATTTGGTCGACAGCCTGCTCGCCGCCTCCTGCAATGTGGACGACAAAGCATGGCAACTGCCGCTCTTTGAAACCTACAAAGACCAGCTCAAATCCAACTTCGCCGACATCCCCAACATCGGCACGCCCGGCGCAGGCACGATTACCGCCGCCACCTTCCTGTCTTACTTCACCGAAGACTACCCGTGGGCGCACCTCGACATAGCGGGTACGGCATGGAAATCCGGCAGCGAAAAAGGCGCGACCGGCCGCCCCGTTCCCTTGTTGCTGAACTATCTGCGCAACGTGAAATAAACTTGGACACCTGCGGGGCAAGCAACCGACCCCGCAGGTCGTCTGAAAACGGAACGCATCATCTTCTGACATAACCCGACAAACGGAGAACCATGATGAAACCGCTATTTGCCGCATTGTCCGTCGCCTTTCTGCTCGGCACGACCGTCAGCGTTCACGCCGCGGAACAGGCTAAACCTACCGACCGCAGCGTCCAAGTGTACAAAAAAGCCGACTTGGCAGAGTGGAACCGCGAAAACGCAGCCGGAGGCAAAGGCCCGCTGCTCGGCCGCTTCGCCTTCAACCGCCACCAAACCGGCGCCCAAGACGCGTTCAGGGAAATCGGCTGGCTGACCCTGCCGCCGGGCGCATCCATCGGCGAACACAAACACACCGACAACGAAGACGTTTACATCATCGTATCGGGCAAAGGCGTGTTTACCGACAGCACGGGCAAACAGACCCAAGTCGGCGCCGGCGACATCACCATCGCCCGCCCCGGCCAGTCCCATGCGTTGAAGAACACCGGCAAAGAACCGCTGGTCTTCCTTGACCTGATTGCCGAGACCGCCGCCGCCCAAGCTGCCAAATAGCGGTCATCAAACCGACAAGGTCGTCTGAAAACCATATTGCGTTTTCAGACGACCTTTTTTGTTGTTTAGGCAACATGATTCGTTCCAAGCAAACGAGGGGATGGCGCGCTGCCGCTGTTTCCGTCTTTTTTATCATTTTCAAGATATTGGGTTTCAGACGACTTTTGTTTTTTGCTGTTTGTATGGGCTTTGGCTTGGCTGTTTTGCTGCGTCAAAGCCAAGTCGTTTTTTCAAATTCTTGTCATATTAATGATGTGATGTTATATAATAACAATCTATTTGAAATATGACGGGAAACCTAAAATGACACAAGCCACGCTTAAACCTATTGTTTTATCTATTCTTTTAATCAGTTCCCCCATTCTCGCCCAAGCGCATGAAACCGAGCAGACGGTGGACTTGGAAACGGTCAACGTCGTCGGTAAAAGCCATCCGCGCGCTACTTCGGGGCTGCTGCACAGTTCAACCGCCTCCGACAAAATCATTGCCGGCGATACTTTGCGGCAAAAAGCCGTCAATCTCGGCGACGCGCTCAACGGCGTGCCGGGCGTCCATGCTTCGCAATACGGCGGCGGCGCATCCGCGCCTGTGATACGCGGGCAGACGGGCAGGCGGATTAAAGTGTTGAACCATCACGGCGAAACGGGCGACATGGCGGATTTCTCGCCCGACCATGCCCTGATGGTGGACACCGCCTTGTCGCAACAAGTCGAAATCCTGCGCGGGCCGGTAACGCTGTTGTACAGCTCGGGCAATGTGGCGGGGTTGGTGGATGTTGCCGACGGAAAAATCCCCGAAAAAATGCCTGAAAACGGCGTATCGGGCGAACTGGGGCTGCGTTTGGGCAGTGGCAATTTGGAAAAACTCACGTCCGGCGGCATCAATGTCGGACTGGGTAAAAACTTCGTGTTGCACACGGAAGGGCTGTACCGCAAATCGGGCGACTACGCCGTACCGCGTTACCGCAAAGAAGAGGGTCGTCTGAAACGCTTGCCCGACAGCCATGCCGATTCGCAAACGGGCAGCATCGGGCTGTCTTGGGTGGGCGAGAAAGGCTTTATCGGCGCGGCGTACAGCGACCGTCGCGACCGCTACGGCCTGCCTGCGCACAGCCATCTCTACGACGACTGCCACGCCGACATCATCTGGCAGAAGAGCTTGATTAACAAACGCTATTTGCAGCTTTATCCACACCTGCTGACCGAAGAAGACATCGATTACGACAACCCGGGCTTGAGCTGCGGCTTCCATGACGACGATAATGCACACGCCCATGCACACAACGGCAAACCGTGGATAGACCTGCGCAACAAACGCTACGAACTCCGCGCCGAATGGAAGCAGCCATTCCCCGGTTTTGAAGCCCTGCGCGTACACCTGAACCGCAACGACTACCACCACGACGAAAAAGCAGGCGATGCAGTAGAAAACTTCTTCAACAACAAAACACACAACGCCCGTATCGAGTTGCGCCACCAACCCATAGGCCGTCTGAAAGGCAGCTGGGGCGTGCAATATTTGGGACAAAAATCCAGCGCGCTCTCCGCCATTCCCGAAACCGTCCAACAACCGATGCTGATTGACAATAATGTGCACCATTACAGCTTTTTCGGTGTAGAACAGGCAAACTGGGACAACTTCTCGCTTGAAGGCGGCGTACGCGTGGAAAAACAAAAAGCCTCCATCCAATACGACAAAGCCCTGATTGATCGGGAAAACTACTACAACCAGCCCCTGCCCGACCTCGGCGCGCACCGCCAAACTGCCCGCTCGTTCGCACTTTCGGGCAACTGGTATTTCACGCCACACCACAAACTCAGCCTGACCGCCTCCCATCAAGAACGCCTGCCGTCAACGCAAGAACTGTACGCACACGGCAAACACGTTGCCACCAATACCTTTGAAGTCGGCAACAAACACCTCAACAAAGAGCGTTCCAACAATATCGAACTCGCGCTGGGCTACGAAGGCGACCGCTGGCAATACAATCTGGCACTCTACCGCAACCGCTTCGGCAACTACATCTACGCCCAAACCTTAAACGACGGACGCGGCCCCAAATCCATCGAAGACGACAGCGAAATGAAGCTCGTGCGCTACAACCAATCCGGCGCCGACTTCTACGGCGCGGAAGGCGAAATCTACTTCAAGCCCACGCCGCGCTACCGCATCGGACTTTCCGGCGACTACGTCAGAGGTCGTCTGAAAAACCTCCCGTCGCTGCCCGGCAGGGAAGACGCCTACGGCAACCGTCCCTACATCGCCCAAGCCGACCAAAACGCCCCGCGCGTTCCCGCCGCACGGCTCGGCTTCCACCTGAATGCCGCGCTGACCGACCGCATCGATGCCCATCTCGACTACTACCGCGTGTTTGCCCAAAACAAACTCGCCCGCTACGAAACGCGCACGCCCGGACACCATATGCTCAACCTCGGCGCAAACTACCGCCGCCGCACCGGCTACGGCGAGTGGAATTGGTATGTCAAAGCAGACAACCTGTTCAACCAATCCGTTTACGCCCACAGCAGCTTCCTGTCCGACATCCCGCAAATGGGACGCAGCTTCACCGGCGGCGTGAACTTTAAGTTTTAAACGTGACGGATTTCTGGCGAAACCTTAAATGTGTTCAGAGGCAGCCGTCAGGTCTGCTTTTGAGGATGTCGGGTTTCGCGGAAATGTGAGAAAGGTCGTCTGAAAACCATATTGCGTTTTCAGACGACCTTTGAGTTTGTATAGTGGATTAACTTTAAACCAGTACGGCGTTGCCTCGCCTTAGCTCAAAGAGAACGATTCTCTAAGGTGCTGAAGCACCAAGTGAATCGGTTCCGTACTATCTGTACTGTCTGCGGCTTCGTCGCCTTGTCCTGATTTAAATTTAATCCACTATAGTGCCGCTCAAACCTTATCGGTTTAAAGTTCAAGACGGATAGCGCGACAGGCTCAAGTCGTCGCTGCGGATTTCGGTGTCTTTGCCGCACACGATATCGGCGGTCAATTTTGCCGAGCCCAGCGACATGGTCCAGCCCAAAGTACCGTGACCTGTATTCAGGAACAGGTTGTCAAAGCGGGTGCGGCCGATTAACGGCGTGCTGTCGGGCGTCATCGGTCTGAGTCCGCTCCAGAACAATGCCTGATTCAAGTCGCCGCCTTCGGGGAACAAATCGTTGACGACCAAAGCCAGCGTTTCGCGGCGTTTTTCGGACAGTTTGATTTCGTAGCCGGACAATTCCGCCATGCCGCCGACGCGGATTCTGTTGTCGAATCGTGTGATGGCGACTTTGTAGCTTTCATCCAAAACAGTGGAAACCGGCGCGCCGTCTGAGTTTTTGACGGGCAGGGTCAAGGAATAGCCTTTGACGGGGTAAATGGGCAGATCGAGGCCCAACTGCGCCAAAACCGTTCTGCTGAAGCAGCCGAGCGCGCAGACGAAGGCATCTGCTTCAAACCGTTCTGTTTTGGTTTCGACTGCGCTGATGCGCTGACCGTTGTGTTCGATGCGGCGGATGGTTCGGTTGAAATGGAACTGTACGCCTTTTTCCAGACACAGTTTGTACAGGTTTTGGGTAAAGAGATGGCAGTCGCCGGTCGCATCCGCAGGCAGGTGCAGGCCGCCGGCAATTTTGGCGGTAACGCGTGCAAGTGCAGGCTCGAATTCTGCGCATTCTTCGGGTTTCAGACGACGGTAGGGCACGCCGTATCGTTCCAAAACGGTAATGTCTTGTTCTGCCGCTTCGACTTCTTTGGCTTGGCGGAAAATCTGCAAAGTTCCTTTTTTGCGTCCTTCGAAATTCATGCCGGTTTGCGCTTCAAAACGGCGGAACATTTCACGGCTGTATTCGGAAATCCTGACCATGCGCTCTTTGTTGATTTGATAGCGGGATGCCGTGCAGTTTTGCAGCATTTGCCACAGCCATTCGACTTGATACAGGCTGCCGTCGGGGCGGAACAGCAGGGGAGGATGGCTTTTAAACAGCCATTTCAGTGCTTTGGTCGGAATGCCGGGTGCCGCCCAAGGCGTGGTGTAGCCGTAAGAAAGCTGACCCGCATTGGCGAAACTGGTTTCCATTGCCACGCCTTCGGCGCGGTCGATTACCGTTACCTCATGTCCGGCTTCCGTCAGATACCACGCGCAAGATACGCCGGCAACTCCGGCACCTAAAACAAGCACTTTCATTTTGTTCCTCCGCCGACTGGTTTGATATAGTGGATTAAATTTAAATCAGGACAAGGCGACGAAGCCGCAGACAGTA
>CAUVJL010000049.1:0-17238 GCA_963552075.1 uncultured Neisseria sp. | reverse complement strand
TGGTGCTTCAGCACCTTAGAGAATCGTTCTCTTTGAGCTAAGGCGAGGCAACGCTGTACGTACTGGTTTAAAGTTAATCCACTATAAAACCTTTATCGTTGTTTAATGTCTCGATCAACAAAACCAAAGGTCGTCTGAAAATTTTTCAGACGACCTTTTCTCAAGCTAACGCTTCAAAATTTGATCAGTACCAACCGCGCAGCTTCATCGCTTTTTCAACGCGGCGGATACTCATCATGTACGACGCGGTACGCAAGTCCACGTCATACTCTTGCGCCAGATTCCAAATATCGCGGAACGCGCGGCGCAGGACGACGGTTTCTTTTTCCTGAACTTCGTCAAATTCCCAGTAATAGCCTTGCAGGTTTTGCACCCATTCGAAATAGGAAACGACCACGCCGCCGCAATTCGCCAGAATATCGGGCACGACCAACACGCCGTTTTGGCGCAGGATGGCATCGGCTTCGGGCGTAGTCGGGCCGTTTGCGCCTTCGACGACGATTTTAGCGCGGACTTTGCCCGCGTTTTCGGAAGTCAGTTGGTTTTCCAGCGCGCAAGGGGCGAGTACGTCCACATCCAATGCCAAGAGTTCGGCGTTGCTGATTTCCTTGCCGTAACCCGCTTCGTTGGTAATGAAGCCTTTTTCTTGGAACTCTTTGAACAGGGCTTCCATATCCAAGCCATTTTCATTGTAGATGGCGACATCAACAGTCGAAACGGCGACCACTTTCGCGCCGGATTGATGCGCGTAATAGCCTGTGTGATAGCCCACATTACCGAAGCCCTGAATGGCGTAGGTTGCGCCTTTAACGTCTTTGCCGAGTTTTTCCAAAGCTTGGACGGCGGCAAAGTTCACGCCGTAACCTGTCGCTTCGGTACGCGCCAAAGAGCCGCCGAATTCAACCGGTTTGCCGGTGAACACACCCGGCGCGGATTTTTTAACGACGTTTTCGTAGGCATCAACCATCCACGACATGATTTTGCCGTTGGTGTTCACATCGGGGGCGGGAATATCGATTTTCTCGCCGATGAGCGGGGAAATAGCTTCGGAATAAGCGCGTGAAATGCGTTCCAACTCTGCTTCGGAGTAATCGCGCGGATCCAAAGTAATGCCGCCTTTGCCGCCACCATAAGGAATGCCCGCAACGCAGCATTTGATGGTCATCCAAATCGATAGGGCTTTGACTTCGTCCAGATTCACATGGGGATGGAAACGCACGCCGCCTTTGTAGGGGCCGACGGCATTGTTATGTTGCGAACGGTAGCCGGTAAAGGTTTTGACCGTACCGTTGTCGAGTTTGACGGGGAAGGTAACTTCCAAAACGCGTTGCGGGCTTTTCAGGATTTCATACACCGCGGAGTCGGCATTGAGCCGGTCGCAGGCGGTTTTGACCTGTTTGCGGGCGATTTCGAAAGGGTTAAGGGTTTCTTTTGCGGCGGATTGGGACATTTCTCTTCCTTCTTATGTCTGGTTGAAATTTAAGGGCTTCACAGTTGTAACTATAACCAATTTCCAAATGAAATGTAATAGCATGTAGTCGGTATTTTCAAAGTTGATTAATTTATATATGGATTTATTTTCAGAAGACCTCTGAAACCTGACACCCCGTTGCCCTATATCGCCGCCAAAATCGGCTACTAAAACTAAAGCCTTTGTTTTAAAAAAAAATCGTCTGAAATTTTATATCATCAGGCTGATGCTTTAAAAACAGCAACGACCGCATATCAGACTCGATAATATTGTTAACAATATCCAATTTTCGGCAGCACAAAATAAGGCATAACAAGATGGGCTGCTTCATCCATTTTGACTTTATATAGTGGATTAACTTTAAACCAGGACGGCGTTACCTCGCCTTGTCCTGATTTAAAGTTAATCCACTATAAAATATGAAAAAGGTCGTCTGAAAACCCATGTTTCAGGTTTTCAGACGACCTTTTTGAACCTCATTGTTTACCGTTCGGCGGCGCTGCTTCTTTCGGCTTGCTCTTCTGCCGCTTCATACGCTTCCACAATTTTCTGTACCAGCGGGTGACGGACGACGTCTTCGCTGGTAAAGGTGTGGAAATACAGCCCTTCCACGTCGCGCAGTTTTTCGCGGGCGTCTTTCAAGCCGGATTTGATGTTGCGCGGGAGGTCGATTTGGCTGATGTCGCCGGTGATGACGGCTTTTGCGCCGAAGCCGATGCGGGTCAGGAACATTTTCATCTGTTCGGGCGTGGTGTTTTGCGCTTCGTCCAGAATCACATACGCGCCGTTGAGCGTGCGGCCGCGCATGTAGGCGAGCGGGGCGATTTCGATCAAGCCTTTTTCCATCAGTTTGGTCACGCGGTCGAAGCCCATCAGATCGTAGAGCGCGTCGTAGAGCGGACGCAGGTAGGGGTCGACTTTTTGCGCCAAATCGCCAGGCAGGAAGCCGAGTTTTTCGCCTGCTTCGACGGCGGGGCGGACGAGGACGATGCGCTCGATTTGGTGTTTTTCCATAGCATCGACGGCGGCGGCGACGGCGAGATAGGTTTTACCCGTACCCGCGGGGCCCAACCCGAAGACGACGTCGTGGTTCAACAGTGCGCGGATGTAACCGTTTTGGCGCGGGGTACGCCCGCCTATGCTGCCGCGTTTGGTACGGAAATAATATTGTTGGTCGTGGTGTTTTTCTTCGTGTTTGTCGTCGGCGGTTTTGGCTTCGACGGCGGCGAGACGGATGGCGTTGTCGTCCAAATCGCCTTGTTCTGCCGCTTCGGCAAGCGCAAGCAAGGCGCGGCGGCCGGCGTGGGCGAGTTCGCCCATGAAGGTGAAGTGTTCGAAGCGGCGGCTGATTTGGATGTCGAGGGCTTTGCCCAAGGCTTCGAGGTTGCCGTCGAGCGCGCCGCAGAGGCGTTGGAGGACGGTGTTGTCGATGTCTTCAAATTGAAGATGGACGGTATGGGTCATATCTTGTTTCCATGATGATTAAAGGTCGTCTGAAAGGTGCGGGATGCTTTTCAGACGACCTTTCGGTGTTATTTGTTTTGCGCTTGTTCGCGAAGCTCTCGGCGCAGGATTTTGCCGACATTGGACTTGGGCAACTCGTCGCGGAACTCGATGTCTTTCGGCACTTTATAAGCCGTCAGTTCGGTACGGCAGAATTCGATGAGTTCTTCTTTGGTCAGTCTCGGGTCTTTTTTGACGACGAAGACTTTGAGTGCTTCGCCTGTTTTTTCGTTAGGCACGCCGATACAGGCGACTTCCATGACTTTATCATTGTGTGAAATAACTTCTTCGATTTCGTTCGGATAAACGTTGAAGCCGGAAACGACGATGAGGTCTTTTTTGCGGTCAACCAGTTTCAGCCAGCCTTTTTCGTCCATCACGGCGATGTCGCCGGTTTCCAAAAAGCCGCGTGCGTCTATGGTTTTGGCGGTTTCTTCGGGGCGGTTCCAATAGCCTTGCATCACTTGCGGGCCGCGCACCCAAAGTTCGCCCGGCTGTCCGATAGGCACTTCTTTGCCGTCCGCATCCCGCAATTCGATCTCGGTGGAGGGAACGGGCAATCCGATGCCGCCGCTGTACGCTTCGATATTGAGCGGGTTGCAGCACACGCCCGGGCTGGCTTCGGTCAGGCCGTAGGCTTCAACGATAGGCGTACCGGTGATTTTTTTCCATTTTTCTGCGACGGCTTTTTGAGTCGCCATACCGCCGCCCAAAGTCAGGCGAAGGTTGGAGAAATCGACGGTGGCGAAATCGGGTTGGTTGACCATACCGTTAAACAAAGTGTTCACGCCGATGAAGACGCTGATGCGCTCTTTTTTGAGTTCGCCGATAAAGCCTTTCATATCGCGCGGGTTGGTAATCAGGATGATTTTGGAACCGGTATTGGCGAAAATCATCAGGTTCACCGTCAGGGCGAAGATGTGGTAAAGCGGCAGCGCAGCAATGACGGTTTCTTTGCCTTCGCGCAGTTGGTTTTTAATCCATTCTTTCGCCTGAAGCATATTGGCGCAGATGTTGCCATGACTGAGAACCGCGCCTTTTGCCACGCCGGTCGTGCCGCCCGTGTATTGCAGCAGCGCGGTATCTTCGCGGGTCAGGGTAACGGGGCGGAAAGTATGTGCAGCGCCTTCTTTCAGGGTCGTCTGAAAAGGGATGGCGCCGGAAATACGGTATTCGGGCACCATTTTTTTAATTTTGCGCAGCACGAAATTCATCAGCGTGCCTTTGAAGAAGCCGAACATTTCTCCGACAGAGGCGACGATGACGTGTTTGATTTGCGTGCGCGGCAGCACCAGCTCCAGCGTGTTGGCAAAATTTTCCAAAACGATGATGGTGGTTGCGCCGCTGTCTTTCAACTGATGCTCCAGCTCGCGCGGGGTATAGAGCGGATTGGTGTTTACCGCCACCAGCCCCGCCTGCAGGATGCCGAAAAGTGCAATCGGGTATTGCAGCAGGTTGGGCAGCATAATCGCCACGCGCTCGCCGCGCGGCAGCTTCAGGACGTTTTGCAGATAGGAGGCGAAGTTTTCCGCCAGCTTGCCGACTTCGGCATAAGTGAGCGTTTTGCCCATGTTTTGAAACGCGGGTTGGTGCGCGAATTTTTCAACGCTTTGACGGAATACGTCGCTGATGGAGCTGTATTGCGTGATGTCGATTTCGGCATTGACGCCTTGTTCATAGCTGTTGAGCCAGAGTTTTTCCATATAAATAATCTTGTTTCGTTGGTTTTATGGTTGTCTTGAGGTCGTCTGAAAAGGCAGGAGCAAACCTGCCGCAGTAGTTTTCAGACGACCTTTTGTGTTTTTTAATCAAGCGGTAATAATGACGGGTTTGTCGGTGAACATGATAATGCCGCCGCCCAAGCAGACATCGCCGTCGTACAGCACGGCGGATTGACCGGGCGTTACCGCCCATTGCGGTTCGTCGAACACCAGCTCGACCGTTTCATCGTCCAGATAACGCAATTCACACGGCGCGTCTGCCATGCGGTAGCGGGTTTTGCAGGTGTAACGCCCTTCTTTCGGGCGTTCGGGCAGCGTGAAACTCAAATCGTTCATGACAAGGCTGCGGGTATAAAGCAGCGGATGGTCATGACCTTGTACAACGATGAGTTCGTTTTTCGTCAAATCTTTAGCGGCGACAAACCACGGTTCGCCCGCGCCGCCGATACCCAATCCTTTGCGCTGTCCGAGCGTGTAAAACATCAGCCCGACGTGTTCGCCGACGGTTTTGCCTTCGGGCGTGACCATTTTGCCGTTGTTGGTCGGCAGGTATTTTTGCAAGAACTCGCGGAACGGACGTTCGCCGATGAAACAGATGCCGGTACTGTCTTTTTTGGCGGCAGTCGGCAAATTGAATTCGGCGGCAAGGCGGCGGACTTCAGGTTTTTCCAAATCGCCCAACGGAAAAATCGCGCGCTCGAGTTGGAAAGGCTTGAGGCGGTAGAGGAAATAGCTTTGGTCTTTGTTTTGATCCAAACCTTTGAGCAGGTAATGAGTGCCGTTGCGGACTTCTTTGCGCGCATAATGTCCGGTGGCAATGGTATCCGCGCCCTGCTCTATGGCGTAGTCCAAAAAGCATTTGAATTTGATTTCTGCGTTACACAACACATCCGGATTCGGCGTGCGCCCCGCGCTGTATTCTTTGAGGAAATAGGCGAATACGTTGTCTTTGTATTGGGCGGTAAAATTGACAATGTCAATGTCTATGCCGATGATGTCGGCGACGGCAATGGCATCGAAAGAGTCTTGCTTGATGCTGCAATATTCGTCATTGTCGTCGTCCTCCCAGTTTTGCATAAACACACCGCGCACTTGATAACCCTGCTGTTTGAGCAAGGCGGCGGTTACGGAGGAATCGACACCGCCGGAGAGCCCGACGATGATGTTTGAAGGTTGTTGAGTAATGTCCATGAAAGGGATATGGGTAGGAAACAGCAGTTTTTAAAGGCGGATTTTAGCACATTTTGATGAAGGGATAAGGAAGGCTACCCCATAAGGCTGATGGGGTTTGAATGATGTTTTATTGTATAGTGGATTAAATTTAAACCAGTACGGCGTTGCCTCGCCTTGCCGTACTATTTGTACTGTCTGCGGCTTCGTCGCCTTGTTCTGATTTAAATTTAATCCACTATAAATTCAAGAAATTAAATGATATTTAATAGAAAAAAGCCGTCTGAAACCGCTACCGTCGGTTTTCAGACGACCTTTTGCTTATTCGGATGTGTCGGCCGCTTTTTCTTTTTGCCGGGTGAACACATCGCCCTTTCTGTAAGCATTGCGCTTTCCGTGCAAACTGTAATACTCGACAAGCTGCCCGTTTCTCCGCACGAAATATCCGCGGTCTTTTTCATATTTCGGACAATGCGTGTACCAAGAATCGTCGCCTTCGCTGCAATAGCTCAGATACAGTTTGCCGCGTTTGACATAGCCTTTTACCTTGCCGCTGCCGCCCGGACCATTCGAACGGCCTTCATTCCACTCTCCGGAAATAATGTATTTCGGTGATTGTTTAATATTAAAATATTTACCGTAGATACCATCTTCCAGTTCTTGCTCATACCCCCAATTTCCAGAAAAATCAGCGGCTAATGCTTGACCTGCAAACCATAATGCACACGCTGCAAGAATATATTTCTTCATTTTAGCCTCATCGTTCAATCAATAATAAACAGATGGCATTTTATGACGAAGCAGAATATGTGTCCATCACAAAAGGTCGTCTGAAATGACAGTTTCAGACGACCTTTTTTATCACATTACAATAACTTTCATCACCATTTCAGACGGCCTCAATCCAAAATCTTGCCGACGATTTCGCCCACGTCTTTCGACAATCCTTCCTGCGCCCGAATGCGCTGCAATTCTTGTTTCACCAAGTTTTTGCGGTACGGTTCGAGCTTGTTGCAGAGGTTGAACGCCTGCACTAGGCGGGCGGCGACCTGCGGGTTGAAGCGGTCGATTTCGATGACTTTGTCGGCGATGAAGCGGTAGCCGCTGCCGTCTTGCGCGTGGAAATGCGGGACGTTGCGGCTGAAGCTGCCGATGAGCGAACGGGCTTTGTTAGGGTTTTCGAGGCTGAATTTCGGATGCTGCAAGGCGGTTTGAACCTGTTGCAGGGTGTCGCTGCGGCGGCTTGAGCCGACGAGGGCGAAATATTTGTCCATCACCAGCGCGTCGTCTGAAAACTTGTCGGCAAACTGCGCCAACAGGCGGTTGCGCGTATCGCTTTCGTTGCCGTTGACGGCGGACAGGATGCCCCATTCGTGGGTCATGTTTTGTGCCATTTCGCCGTATTTTTCGGCAACGGTTTCAATGTGCGCGGGATCGGCACGCAGGACGAAGGCGCGGCAGACGTTGCGCAGCGTGCGCCAGCCGGCGGTTTCGGGGCTGTATTCGTAGCTTTGGTTTTCCTGCTTCGCCGCCTGACGGTTCAATTCGTGCCATTTCGGCAGGAAGTGGACGGCAAGCGTATCCAACAAGGCTTCGCGCGCCTGATGGTAACGCAGCGGGTCGATGTTTTCTGCGCCGTCCCACAGTTCGGCTTCAGACGGCACGCCCAAAAGCAGGGCTTTGAAGGCGTTGTCCAAGAGGTCGTCTGAAATGACTTTTTCGACGGCGGCAAGCAGTTTTTCGTGTTTCGGCAACCCGACGCCGTCTGAAAGCGCGGCAAGGTTGGCGGCGACGGCGCGGCGGTAGAGCGTTTGTGCGGCTTCCCAGCGTGTGAAGGCGTCGCTGTCGTGGGCGAGCAGAAGTAGCAGGTCGTTGTCGCTGTACGGATAGTTCAGATGCACCGGCGCGCTGAACCCGCGCAGCAGCGAGGGAACGACGGCTTCGGTTACGCCTTCGAGCAGGAAGGTCTGTTCGGCTTCGGTCAGCAGCAACACGGCTTCGGTCGCGCGTTTGCCCTGATAATCGAATGCCACCGCTTCGCCGTTGCGGTTCAGCAGTCCGATTTTAACCGGAATCATCATCGGCTGCTTGTCCGCCATATCGGGCGTGGGCGGCACGGTTTGTTTGACGGTCAACTCAAAAATATTGTTTTTCAGACGACCTTCCGCTTCCAAAACGGGCGTGCCCGCCTGGCTGTACCACAAGGCGAACTGGTCGAGATTAATGCCGTTCGCGTCCGCCATCGCCGCGCGGAAATCGTCGCAGGTCACGGCCTGCCCGTCGTGGCGTTGGAAATAGAGCTTCATGCCTTTTTGGAAGCCTTCTTCGCCGAGCAGGGTGTGATACATCCGCACCACTTCCGCGCCTTTTTCATAAACGGTCATGGTGTAGAAATTGTTCATCTCCTCATAGCTGGCGGGGCGCACCGGATGGGCGGTCGGGCCTGCGTCTTCGGGGAACTGGTGCTGGCGCAGCAGGCGGATGTTTTCAATGCGGCGCACGGCACGGCTGGCGCGGTCGCCGGAAAATTCTTGGTCGCGGAACACGGTCAGCCCTTCTTTCAGCGAAAGCTGGAACCAGTCGCGGCAGGTTACGCGGTTGCCCGTCCAGTTGTGGAAATATTCGTGTCCGACCACGGATTCGATGCCTTCGAAATCGGTATCGGTGGCGGTACGGCTGTCGGCGAGGACGAACTTGGTGTTAAAAATGTTCAACCCCTTGTTTTCCATCGCGCCCATATTGAAATCGCCCACGGCGACGACCATGAAAATATCCAAGTCGTATTCCAAACCGAAGCGCGTTTCGTCCCACTTCATCGCGTTTTTCAACGATTCCACGGCAAAGCCGACCTTGGGCTTGTCCGCTTCGGTGGTGTAAAACTCGATTTTGACGTTTCTGCCGCTCATGGTGGTGAAACGGTCTTCCGTTACCGCCAAATCGCCCGCGACCAAAGCAAACAGATAGCTCGGTTTGGCAAACGGATCTTCCCATTTCACCCAATGTCTGCCGTCTGAAAACTCGCCGCCGTCGATTTTGTTGCCGTTGGAGAGCAATACGGGATAGCGTTTTTTGTCCGCGACGATGGTGGTTGTGAATTTGGACATCACATCCGGACGGTCGATGTAGAACGTGATTTTGCGGAAGCCTTCCGGCTCGCATTGGGTAAACAAATTACCGCCGGAAGCATACAGCCCCATCAGCGATTTGTTTTCCGCCGGCAGGATTTCGGTTTCCACTTCAACGGTGAAGCGCTCGGACGGCACGCCTGCAATCGTCAGCATCTCGCCTTCCAACACATAATCCGCCGCCACCCCGTTGATTTTGACGGACAAGAGTTTCGCCGAACCGTCCAACACCAGCGGTTCCCCCACCCTCTGCGGCTCGACCGTCAAACGCGACTTCACGACGGTTTGCGGTTCGGCAATGTCAAAATGCAGGTCGGTTTCGAGAATGCGGTAGGCAGGTGTTTGGTAATCTTTCAGATAACGGACGGTTTTGCTCATGGTTTTGCTTTCGGGTAAGGAATCAATTAAAGAAATGAAAAGAGATAGGGTGGACAACTTACATCAGACAGCGTCGCTGCGACTTGTCCTGACGGCTGTCATCCCCTATTGGGTCGTCTGAAAATGCAATCTTAACAAAATAACAAACTTCGCCCCCATCATCCCACAAAAATACCTTTTATCCAATATTTCATGCCACAAAGTCAGGTACGACCCCGTCTTCCGTTTACGCTGTTAGAATGCCCCCTTCGCCCCCGCACGGGTATAATCCGTTGCCATATCGGCAATCGCGGAATGAACAAAATTGCTTTAGGATTTCGGGCAGCCAACCGCCCGATCCGACAAGGAGCGGATGAACCTTTACCGGCATTCCCGTTCCAATCCGTCAGGTTTTGATTATCTTTGAGGTGTGATAAATATGTCTTCCAAACCTTTGCTCCTTTTGTGTTCCACATTGACTGCATTGCTATGCGCCTGCAGCGCCGGCAACGAAGCGGCAGAAGCCAGCGCATCCGGAGCTTCAAATGCGTCGGCAGCCGCAGCCTCCCAAGCTCCGGCACAAGCCGCCGCTTCCGAGGCAGCATCAGCCTCCGCGCCTTCCGCCACACAAAATCTGACCGGTTTGGATCAGGCAAAATGGCAAACCTACCGCTGCAAAGACAACGGCAGCGTATCAGTCCGCTATTTCAAAACAGAGGACGGCGCCGCGGCGCAAGTACGCTTTAAAGGCGCTGAATTTGTCGCACCTTTCAGCCCCGAAATGAGCAACGAAGATTTGAACGCCTTTAGCGACGGTCAATACACTTGGACAATCGGCAACTTTACAGAAACCGATTTCTACAAGGAAGACGGCGGTTTTCTGGTTCATCATGAAGCCTCGGAAGAAACGCCTGACAACATGACGGACAACCTGCTGCTGCAAGAATGCGCCCCGTCCCAATAGCATTGCCGTTTTAGAGAAAATCATCTACCCGCTTCCTCCCCGATACACGCCATACAAACCAAAAGGTCGTCTGAAAGCCTCAAATCGGGTTTTTCAGACGACCTTTTCTTCTGCCTGCTTTAGAACGTGTGTTTCAGCGTAGCGGTCAGGCTGCGCGGTGTGCCGTAAACGTGGATGTCGGGCATGGGGCGGTAGCGTTTGTTGAACACGTTTTCAAAGTCCAAGCCGATGCGGGTGGATTTGCCGATTTTGTAATGCGCGGTCAAGTCCAGCGTGGCGTATGGGCGTTGGGTTAAGGCTTCTTTACCGGCAACGGTGAAAGGCTGGTATTCATCATAGGCGTTTGTGCCGCTTTGCCAGTTGACGTTTGCACCCAAGTTTAGGCGGTCGGTAACGTCATACGCAGTAAAGAGTTTGAAAAGGTGG
Source organism: uncultured Neisseria sp. (assembly GCA_963552075.1). Lineage (GTDB taxonomy): Bacteria > Pseudomonadota > Gammaproteobacteria > Burkholderiales > Neisseriaceae > Neisseria. The sequence continues at coordinate 6,501 of CAUVJL010000049.1, read as the reverse complement.
GTAGGATAAGAAGGGTTGACCAAATTGCCCGCATCGTTTTTGAGTTTGGAGTACGCATAAGAAGCATTGATCAGCCATTTGTCGCTTAGGCGTCCGCCGACGGACAATTCCACGCCTTTGGTCGTCGTACGGTCAACAGATTCGTAGTAAACCTGTTGATTTTTACGATCATATATTTCTTTAGCCAAATGGTCGCGTTTATTGATAAACGCCGCCGCAGAAGCGTTCAAACGACCTTCAAACCATGAGGCTTTTAAGCCGAGTTCATATGTTTTGCCGCGTTGCGGTTCGAGAGGTTTGCCGTTTCGATCCAAATTGCGCACTTGCGGGCGGAATATGGTGGTATAGGAGGTGTAGGCTGTCAGATTGTCGTTTAAATCATAACTTGCGCCCAAATAGGGGATAAATACCTTGTTTTTATGCCTGCTGTCGGCAAAATTGTTGCGATCAGAACTGTAGCGGTATTGCCAATCGACAAACCGTCCGCCGCCTATCAATGCCAGCCTGTCAGTCAGTTTGAAACGGGTCGAACCATAAACAGAGAGGTTTTTCATATGGGCAAAGCCGTCGCGAAGATAGGGTATGGCCGGTTTTGTGAAATTTCCGTCAAAAAGGCGCAAATCAGGGACAACCCCATCTTTATTTCTCTTGTAATATGAAGGAGTTTCCTTATTGTACTGATAGCTGATGCCGGCATTGAATTCATGTTTGCGTCCCCAAAGCGGGTAATCGCCGTCCAAATTCAGAGAAAAATCTTGGTCGGTGTACTTGGCTTGATCGCGCTCGGCAACGAATTGAGCGGAATAGTCGGGATTAATGACAAAAGGACCAGCCATGCCGGCAACCGCGTCACTTTTTCCATAAGTATGGCTGTAGTTGCCGTTCAGAGTCCAACCGTTTTCAAACTCATGATTGACAGAGGTGAAGATTTCCGCACTGTTTTCTTTACCGTAAGCCCATTTTGCTGAGGAATTGCTGCGCGGTGAGGCTGCAAACGGTTCGAAAGGTTGATTGTTTTCAGGGTCTCCCGCTACGGTCAGATAGCTGAAAGGAGAGCTGCCGGTATTGCGGAAACGGTGTATTTCCGTACCGAAACGCCAGTGGGTTTGCGGCGTGAGATCGTAAGACAGGATGCCGTAGAAAGTGTGATTGTGGCGCGAAGTGTTCGGCAGGTAATCGCCGCCGTGGTCGCTGACCAAAATGGCGCGGCCGCGCAAGGTATTGTCGGCATTCAGAGGATGATTGACATCAAGGACGAAACGGTAGTGGTTCCACAAACCGACACCGGCTTCCACGCTGATGGCAGGTTTGGCAGTCGGTTTTTTGCGTTCCAAAGCAACCGTACCGCCCGGCTCGCCCATACCGCCGTTGGACAAACCGCTTGCGCCGCGCACGACGACGACTTGTTCGTACAATGTGCTGTCCAGATTGTTGGTGCCGCGGCGGATGGCTTTACCGTCGTAAAGGAATTTGGGCGCGCCGTCCACGGAAATGCTGTCAATCGCCTGACTGCGCGAAATAAACTGGCTGTGGCCGGAAACGTTGTTGCCCATTTTGCTGTGGAACACGCCCGGTGTTTGTTTCAACACGTCCTGCAAGGTATCCAAACCTTGGTCGTCCATTTGTTTTTCGGTAACGACGGACAAAGACTGCGGCGTTTCGCGTTGAGTCAGGCGAATGCCTGTCGCAGCGGAGGAAGCCGGAATGGTGTAGTTGGAGGTCGTCTGTTTGCCGACGCCCCGTACTTGGACAGTAGGCAAATCAACCTGCTCAACCCCATCCCCTGCACCTAAGGAGTAAGCAGACAAAAGTGCCGCAGCAACAGCAACCGGCAAACGCGCCGGACGAAATTTAGATAATGGCATGGTGTCTCCTAATTATTTAGCCGTCCGAACGGCAGTGGAGTTCCAAACCTCCTTGCACCATTCGGCAGCAAACGGCTTTTTTGTGTATTAAATAAGAATTTTTATCAAATTTCTGTAATAGGATGAAATAAAACGGTCGGAGTATAGGGAACTGACGGGCATGAATCAAATAATTTACACAGTCCCCGATACATCATTTTCATCTGCATGACCATCTTTCATTCTCAATCAAACAAATCCAACAGTTGTAAAAAAGGTCGTCTGAAAATTTTCAGACGACCTTTGGCGTATTCATTCGAAAGATAAATCCGTTGTATAGTGGATTAAAATTGCAATGATACGGCGTTGCCAACGCCCTTATGTACTACCCGTACACGGCGGGCGTTGCCGCCTTGTCTCATTTTTATTTTAATCCACTATATCAATTTTCCAAATTCAATTTAAGCGGCATCGGTGAGGCATTTTGCTGATAGGTTTCAAAATCCAAAGCCTTCTGTTCTTCGTTCCAGCGCAACTTACGGGAAGGACTGGAATGTTTTGCCAAAACGCTTTCTAAAGCAGCACGGCGTTTACCGGCAGGCAGTCGGTATAACTCTAAAGCGGCTTGGAATGCGCGTTGCTGCATGGCGGTATCTTGCAGGTCATGGACGTAATCAACGTAATCCGGAACCATAATTGCTGCCTGTAAGCAACCTACACTATTGTCGACACATGCCCATTTATGTTTAAAAGAATCCGGTCTCGGCAACAGCCCCGATTGCATTTTTCTGTCAGCATCTAGGGTAACTGTGGTTTCTGGTTTGCAGAAAGTAGCAAAATGCGGAGCGTAAAGCGCTTGTGTGTGTGTCGAATCGAGATTAGGTCGAATTAAGGGGATAATCGATCTGATATCCTCTGTCCCCATACCTGAATTTATCAACTCGCGAAATTGGCCTTGTATTAAATCAAACGGCCCATTTTCCCTTTTACGCATGTCATTGCCGATCACTCGGAACTCACTGCTTATAGCCGAACAGATACTTTGTTCTTTCGCCGTCAAGGGCTCAAACATTCCATCGCATTCGGCGGGCAGGCGGTTTGCCCATTCGGGTTTTTCGTACAGCATTTGCGCGGCAAGGTCAGTATTCCTGCGGATGGCTTCGGTACCCGTCTCAACGTAAATCATACCCGGAGCATGATGCAGCATGTTCCGACCGATTTTAATGTTACGACAGACGCGCTGCCATGCTTCGTTCTCCTTTCCCGTCGCCCAATCAACGGCTGCGGCTTTGCTGCCATATGCCGCCACCCATGGAAATTTTGCAAACGGGATCGTAAGTGAATCATCGTCACCCAACCATTCTCTAGGAACAAAGATATCGTAGTTGGCAAGCGCATCCATATTTGCCAATAATGCGGCATTTTTTTCCACTTCGGCTTTGTATTTCGGCAAATCTGCGCGGATAACATTCAGACACTCCGCCATCCTTTCGCTACACCCCAATGATTCGTTATAGAGATTCAATTCAGCGATCCGCCTACCCTGCAATTCCTGATTCTGCTTGAGGACATCTTGATGATATCTAATGTCGTTACCGAAACGCTTCATCAAGTCGGCACGATCGGCATCATTTTTTGTGCGGAACTCCAGCAGCCACAAGGCATCTATGCCGTTTTTCAAAGACGGCGACGGGGTGGACTGAATGGAGAGCAGCGCCAAATCCGCTTGCGCGGCTTGGATTTCGCGCTGTTTCAGATAATAGGGAACGATGTAGAGGACGACCGCTACGACAAGCAGCAGGATGATCAGTGCCCAAAGCAAGTATTTCCAGAAACGTTTCATGATGCTCTTCCCGTATCAATTTTCCAAATTCAACTTAAGTGGCAGCGGTGAGGCATTTTGCTGATAGGTTTCAAAATCCAAAGCCTTCTGTTCTTCGTTCCAGCGCAACTTACGGGAAGGACTGGAATGTTTTGCCAAAACGCTTTCTAAAGCAGCACGGCGTTTACCGGCAGGCAGTCGGTATAACTCTAAAGCGGCTTGGAATGCGCGTTGCTGCATGGCGGTATCTTGCAGGCGATGAACGTTGGAGTCGTAGGCAGGAAGAGTAATAGCGTAAGTGATACAGCCAACACTATTGCCCATACACGCCCATTTTTTAGCGAATGTTTGGTTCATATCTTCCGGAGGCATCCATTTCGCCTTGGTGTCATTTTTCAAAATAGCCATTTTTTCCGGTTTGCAGTAGGCAGCGAAGTAAGGCGAGATGTGGGCTAATGTATGTTCTGCATCCACATTAGGACGCAATAGAAGAGAAAGCATTATGTCGGCATACTGTATTTCTCCGTTCATTAATGTCAGCAACTCATAAAATCCATTCACATTCATGTACCACTTCTGTAAGAACCATAATCTTTGCTGTTCAAATTCCCATTGCCGTAGTGAATTGGCACTTAACCGAAACTCTTCTTGAGCTATCAAACAAATATTTTGTTCCTCTGCTGTCAGAACATCAAACATCCCATCACATTCGGCAGGCAGACGGTTTGCCCACTCGAGTTTTTCGTACAGCATTTGCGCGGCAAGGTCGGTATTCCTTCGGATAACGGCATTCCCTATCATGGCGTAAATCAACTCAGGATCATTATTCAGCATACTGCGCCCTGTCTTGATGTTGCGGCAAACGCGCTTCCATGCCTCGGCTTCCCGCCCTTCCGCCCAATCAAGTGCGGCAGGTTTTCTACCGTATGTCACGAATTGTAGTTTTGGAAGCGGTTTAACAGCAATACCATAATCATCATTAGGCCAATCTCTTGAAACAAAAATATCGTAGTCGGCAAGCCTGTCTACATTGGCTAACAGTTCGGCGTATTTTTCCACCACAGCTTTCGATTTCGGCAAGTCGGCACGCACTTCAGCCAAGCACTCTTGCGCCGTTGTGCCACAGTCCAATGATTTATCATCGTACTCAGGAACAATAAGCCGCCTGCCTTGCAATTCCTGATTCTGCTTAAGGATATCTTGGTTGTTATTGCTTTGGATGTCGTTACCGAAACGCTTCATCAAGTCGGCGCGATCGGCATCATTTTTCGTGCGGAATTCCAGCAGCCACAAGGCATCTATGCCGTTTTTCAAAGATGGCGACGGGGTGGACTGAATGGAAAGCAGCGCCAAATCCGCTTGCGCGGCTTGGATTTCGCGCTGTTTCAGATAATAGGGAACGATGTAGAGGACGACCGCTACGACAAGCACCAGGATGACCAACGTCCAAAGCAAGTATTTCCAGAAACGTTTCATGATGTTTTTATAGAGTCAGGCAAAATAAGGCGATTATACTGTGTATCGGCTTTATTTTTTGCATTTGCCATATAAAAAGGGCCGGATATCCATACCCGGCCCTTTTATCTTTTCAGACGACCTTTTAACTCTCCAACCTTACATCAATATGTCGTCTGAAACCTACTCTATCCCCGCCCATTTGTGTGTCTGCACGCTCAACTGCCAATGCACGGGCGCGTCGGGGCGGCTGTTTAAGAGACCGATTTGGCGGATGGTGTCGTAAATGTTCATTACGCCGTTTTGTTCGCAGGGCGAAAGGTAGTAATGGCGCGCGCGGATTTTGCGTTCCATGTTTTCGCAGAACGCAACGACATCGCCGTCCGCCACGATGCGTACTTCGTTGGCCTCGGCGATGCAGTTGGTTTCATATTTGGCGGCGTAGCAGGCTTTGGGGCTGGTGGCGACGTAGTCGATTTGCGGCGGCGCGGGCTTGAGTCCGTTGGTTTCGATGCAGAGGAAATAACCTTCTGCCTTGAGCGCATCCAGCAGCGTATCGAGATGCGGCTGGATGGTCGGCTCGCCGCCGGTGATGATGATATTGCGGGCGGTGTAGGTTTTCAGACGACCTAAGATGTCGGACAGGCTCATCATGCCGAATTTCAAATAATCGGTATCACACCAGCCGCACGCCAGATTGCATTTACCCAAACGGACGAAAACGGCAGGCATGCCCGTGTTCCAGCCCTCGCCTTGTAGGCTCTCGAAAATTTCAACGATGCGGTATTGCGGATTTTCGGGGGCGACGCTGATTTTTTTCATACCGCCAACACCGCTGCCGCCGCCAGCATCGCGGGCAGGCCTTGTTTGACGAGTATGCCTTTGTTGCCGGAAGAGAACGCGCCCCATGCGGCGGCAATCAAAACGAAGCCGAGAAACAGAATCGTCGCGCCGTAAACGGCATTGTCCGGCGCGGCAAACCGAGACCACACCAGCCCGATGCCGAGAAAGCCGTTATACAGCCCTTGGTTGCTGAACAGGGTCTGCACTTGTTTTTGTTCCATAAATTCATAAGGCAGCTTGAACATTTCCGCCGCTTTTTCGCTGGGAATCTGCGTCATTTCAAGCCAAGCGATGTAGAAATGTTCGGCGGCGACGAGGAGGACTAAGAGGGTAGAAAGGAGTTTCATAGGTATTCCTTTGAATGGGTGTGTTTGATATGAAAGGTCGTCTGAAACATAGGCAATCGGGTTTTCAGACGACCTTTTTGCTTTTTAACGGATGATTTTGGCTCGCTGGTATAGTGGATTAAATTTAAATCAGGAAAAGGCGACGAAGCCGCAGACAGTACAGATAGTACGGAACCGATTCACTTGGTGC
>CAUVJL010000048.1:0-17413 GCA_963552075.1 uncultured Neisseria sp. | reverse complement strand
TATCCAAGCTGGCGATCGCATTGTTGAAGCCTTCGTTAGCTTCTTTTTGCTCTTCAAGTTTGGCAGTATTTTCAGCGATTGCTGCTTTATTGGCGTCGATGTCTTGACGGTTAGCTTCTAAAGCGTCAGCTGCTGCTTTACCGGCTAATGCGAGATCACCGATGTATTTTTTATTGGCATCAATATCTTTACGGTTGGCTTCCAAAGCCTCAGTTGCTTTCAGACCTGCTTGTGCCAAGTCAACGATATCTTTATCGTGACGAGTGATAGCTGCGTTAGTTGCATCGCTCAGGGCAGTTACTTCATCACCGATGTCGTTAACTTTTTTGCCCATGTCGGCAGTGTATTTTGCCAATTCTTCGAAGTCAGCTTTATCGGCTTTAGTTTCGATTGCTGCTTTGTTGGCATCAATGTCTTGGCGGTTAACTTCTAAAGCTTCCATCGCAGCTTTACCTGCCGAGGCAAGATCACCGATGTCTTTATCCAAGCTGGCGATCGCATTGTTGAAGCCTTCGTTAGCTTCTTTTTGCTCTTCCAATGCTGCTTTATTGGCATTTACATCTGCGCTGATGGCATTAACGACTTCTGCAGTTTTCACCAATGCTTCGCTGTTTTCGTTGACGGTTTCAGTCAAGTCACCCAAAGCTTCGTCATGTGTTGCGACAGCTTCTTTCAAGCCCAGTCCTTTAAACTCGTCGGCTTCAATATCTTCATTAGTGGCTTCACGGACGGTTTTACTGCCATCTTCATTAGTAGCGACGAAGTTGCTGCCGGCAGCAAAGCCATTAACTGCCTGCTCCAGCTCCATAGTTTTCAACAACAGGGCATCGGCATCTTTTTTGAAAGTCAGCTTACCGCTCTCTTTATCGAATTTCGTACCTTCGCCAAAAACAGTAGCAAATGCTGCTTGCCCTTGATCCTCTTTGCCTCCGACAGCTTGTGCAAAGTTTACTTCTTCAGCGGCCGCCGCGCCGCTCACTACGGCTGCCGCAACAGCCAGACTCAATGCTTTTACGTTGAATTTTTTCATGTTTTTTACCTTTGTGGTGGGTGTAAGGACGTTATTCAAGCTTCTCTTTTCCCCGTAAACTGAAAAAGGGACACCGCACGGCCTTAACGGTGATAGTCACTTGAAGAAAGTTGCACCCATAATTGTAAAAAAATGAAATTTAAATGCAAGTATTCTGCATAGATTTTTCAAATATCATGAAAATATGTTGTATATATACATCATCTGCATAAGATGCAAGAAACACAAAAGTCATGTAAATAATCTTACTTATCTCGAATGATGAAAGTATGTCGCGTATAAACCGTTATATTCCACTAAGCATTTTGCAATTAAGTTCCAAATTCACTGATTTTTTAGAGCATAAAAACAAAAAAGACTGCATAAAGCAGTCTTTTTTATCACAAAGCGGCGATTAGCGTTTGAACAGGTTGCCGAATTTGTTGTTGAATTTATCCACGCGACCGGTAGTGTCGACGATTTTTTGGGTACCGGTGTAGAACGGATGGCACAAAGAGCAAACCTCGATGTTGAAGCTTTCTTTTTCCAGAGCGGATTTGGTTACGAATTTGTTACCGCAAGAGCAGGTAACATTGATTTCGTGGTAATTAGGATGAATATCTTGTTTCATGTTGTTTCCTTTCGATTAAGCGGGCATAGGGGATGTACCTATGCTTCAAATAAGCTGGCGATTATTGATAATTTTTGTTTGTTTGTCAAGAAGATATTGTCTTTACGCCGGATAAGGTCCTGAAAAAATCGTTATTTATCGGCACGATACGCGAATTTACTGAGAAAACATTATGGTCAGCAGGTATCCGCCTGAGCAATATTTGTTGTAAATAAGGTTTCTTTTAACGCTCCCAACTATTAATCTGCAGATTTAAGATGGTGGATTGGCTTGAAGCAGTGACCTTGTACTCGCCAAGCTTCTACCATTCTAGCGAATAATTTACAAATGACATTATACTTTTTATTATTGTTGTTTAGATTATAAACATACCGAAATTTACTATTTTTCATAAACTTCATCTTGCAGGTCGGGTCTCATGCAAACCTGCCCTTAAAATGGAAAGTTGGATAATGAGTATTAAAACAAAAACCTGTTCTTGGTTGCTACGCGGACTGGGCGGAATGTTGCCCCAGTCTTATATGAGGGTTATAGGACCACCTTCTAAAAAAATCAGAGCTTTCCTTGCATCGAGAATTTCTTCGCATATCGGTAGAAACGTCAATATTGACAAAGGCGCTTATGTCATGCCGGATACGGTAATCGGTGATAACTCGGGGGTCGGTGTCAATTGCGAAATATGCTACGGTCTGACGATAGGAAATAATGTCATGATGGGGCCGGAATGTTTGTTTTATTCCAATAATCACAAGTTTAATCGTGAGACTTTGAAATATGAGGGCTATACGGAAGTCAATCCGATTGTGATTGAGGATGATGTGTGGATCGGAAGGCGCGCGATTATTATGGGCGGAGTACGGGTAGGCAAAGGAGCGGTCATCGGCGCAGGGGCTGTGGTAACTAAAGATGTGCCACCGTACTGCGTAGCGGCGGGTAATCCTGCGGTCATTAAGAAGAACCTACTGGAAGATTGAGTACACACTTCACTGCTTTCAATCAAATATCAAAAGGTCGTCTGAAAATGTTTTCAGATGACCTTTTTTCGTATCAAAGCAAATTAACCGCGCCGCCAAGTCGTACCGCCGGCGTTGTCTTCCAGAATGATTTTGTGTTCGTTCAGAAGATCGCGGATGCGGTCGGACTCCGCCCAGTTTTTATCTGCGCGCGCCTGTTTTCGCTGGACGATTAAGTCTTCGATTTCTTCGTTGGAGAGGCCGTCTGAAACCGCACCGCCTTGCAGGAACTCGGTCGGGTCGCGTTGCAGCAGGCCGATGATGCCGCCCAAGGCTTTCAGGCAGCCGGCGAGGTGCGCGTCGTTGGTTTTGTTCACTTCGCCTGCCAGTTCGAACAGTACGGCAACGGCTTCGACCGTACCGAAATCGTCGTTCATGGCGGCGTAGAAGCGGCGGGTGTAGTCGTTGGCATTTTCGGACAATTCGAACGCGGCGGCTGGGGTGTTTTTCAAAGTGGTGTACAGGCGGGTCAGCGCGCCTTTTGCGTCGTCCAGATGCGCGTCGGAGTAGTTCAGCGGGCTGCGGTAGTGGGCGCGCAGGATGAAGAAGCGCACGACTTCGGGGTCGTATTGTTTCAACACTTCGCGGATGGTGAAGAAGTTGCCCAGCGATTTGGACATTTTCTCGCCGTCCACGCGGATGAAGCCATTATGCAGCCAGTATTTGACGTGGCTGGCAATGCTTTGACCGTGGTGAGTTTGCGCGTGGTCGTGGCCGCAAGTATGACCGCTGGCGCCGACGCTTTGGGCGATTTCGTTTTCATGGTGTGGGAACTGCAAATCCGCGCCGCCACCGTGGATATCGAAGGTGTCGCCGAACAGGTTTTCACTCATGGCAGAGCATTCAATGTGCCAACCCGGACGGCCGTTGCCCCACGGGCTTTCCCATGCCGGCTCGCCTGCTTTCGCCGCTTTCCACAACACAAAATCAAGCGGATCGCGTTTGAAACCGTCCACTTCCACACGCTCGCCTGCGCGCAGGTCGTCCAACGATTTTCCCGATAATTGTCCGTAAGCGGCAAACTCGCGCACGGCGTAATAAACGTCGCCGTTTGCGGCAGGATAGGCTTTGCCGTTTTGAATCAAGGTTTCAATCATGGCAATCATTTGCGGGATGTTTTCCGTCGCCTTCGGCTCGATATCGGGACGCAATACGTCCAAAGCATCGGCATCTTCGTGCATGGCTTGGATGAAACGCGCAGTCAGTTCGCCGATGGTCTCGCCGTTTTCAGCCGCGCGGGCGATGATTTTGTCGTCGATGTCGGTGATATTGCGCACATAAGTGAGCGGATAACCGCACTCGCGCAGCCAGCGGGCAATCATGTCGAACACAACCATCACGCGGGCATGACCCAAGTGGCAATAGTCGTAAACGGTCATACCGCAAACGTACATACGCACGTTTTTGGGGTCGATGGGGGCGAAGGGTTCTTTTTGGCGGGTAAGGGTGTTGTAGATGGTGGTCATGTTTTTTTTAAATCTTGTATAAACAGGGGTAAATTATTTGGATTTTTTGTGCAAGCAGAATTCAAATACGTTTCGTTCTGGGCCATTATTAGTTGCATGTTCTTTTTTAACTATATAAGGCTGATGTTCATCTAATATAAACTCACCAATGTATCGGACATGAGCATTTAGTGTGTCATTGGCAAAGACACGGATGGCTTTTCCTGTCTGTTTATGATCCAAGAGAGCTTTATTCCCATTTATCATACGCTGATCACCACGTTGCCCTTCACCACAATAAAATAGGGTAGTTCCCTTCTCATCCCAGCGATCATAATAGCCGTGGTTTTCGCCTTTTTCTGGGTGAGTAAAAAGGAAGATATTGGGTGTTTTTGCCGAAGCAGCAATACCACTTTGTCTATTGCCGCCATATTGGTCATGCAATTCTGAACGTTTAATAATATCGTTTTCTTGTAAAGAGAAAGAATTGGAAGACATCTAGCTCTCCATTGTATTAAAAAGGTCGTCTGAAATTTTTTATTCCGGCTTAAACACACCTGTATCCGTTTTAGGCTGCTGCTCGGCAATCTCAACATTTGCCGCTGCCTGTTCCGCTTCGGCTTTTTCAGCTTCAATGCGTTTTTTCTCAGTCAGGTATTGGTTGATTTGGTGTACCAATTCCTGCGTGCCTTGGTGGGTCAGTGCGCTGATTTGGAAGAGGCGCGGGGTTTCCATGTCAAATTGGAAGCGGTCGTCTGGTTTCGGGTAGTCCCAGCCGATGGCTTCGAGGAAGGCGGCAGTGCGCGTTTGGGCTTCTTCTTCGTCGAGCATGTCGAGTTTGTTCAGCACGAGCCAGCGCGGTTTGCCGTAGAGTTCTTCGTCGTATTTGCGCAATTCGTTGATGATGGCGAGTGCTTCTTCGGCGGGGTTGACGGTTTCGTCGAAGGGCGCTAAATCGACGACGTGCAGCAGCAGGCCGGTGCGCGATAAGTGTTTGAGGAAACGGTGGCCGAGGCCTGCGCCTTCAGCCGCGCCTTCAATCAGGCCGGGGATGTCTGCCATGACGAAGCTGTGGTTTTCGTCGATGCGCACGACGCCTAAATTCGGGTGCAGGGTGGTGAAGGGATAGTTGGCGATTTTGGGACGTGCGGCGGAGACAGCGGTAATCAGGGTGGATTTACCGGCGTTGGGCATGCCTAATAAGCCGACATCGGCGAGGACTTTGAGTTCGAGTTGCAGGGAACGGGTTTCACCTTCTTCGCCGGGCGTGGATTGTTTGGGCGCGCGGTTGACGGAGGATTTGAAGTGGATGTTGCCCAAGCCGCCTTTGCCGCCTTTGGCGAGGCAGACGCGCTGGCCGTGGTAGGTGAGGTCGGCGACGATTTCGTCGGTGTCGAGGTCGCGGATAAGGGTGCCGACGGGCATTTTGAGGACGATGTCGTCCGCACCTGCGCCGTAGCGGTCGGAACCGTGGCCTTTTTCGCCGTTTTTGGCTTGGTAGCGTTTGACGAAGCGGTATTCGACGAGGGTGTTGGTGTTTTCGTCGGCTTCCGCCCAAACACTGCCACCTTTGCCACCGTCGCCGCCGTCAGGGCCGCCGCGGGGTACGAATTTTTCGCGGCGGAAACTGGTTGCGCCATTACCGCCTTTGCCTGCGGCGACTTCGATTTTTGCTTCGTCGATGAATTTCATGGTGTTCTCTTGTATTTTGGGTTTCAGACGACCTTTTGTGTCGGAGGTCGTCTGAAAAAATGGGAATGGGGGATATTATAAGGGATATGGGGGATGTGCGCCCGTTTCTCTGTCCCGCTTGGTTTTTTGCCTGATGTTTTGTGAAAACAGCCGTCCTGAAATCGCGGTTTCGGACGGCTGTTTGCTTTTTGGGATTATTTGGCAGTTTTTTGTTCTTCGCGTACTCTGTCTGCAAGCAGGTCTATGGTTTTCATACCTGATTCCCAGTCGGCAAATTCGACTTTGTATTTGCCGCCGACAATGACGGTGGGCGTGCCGTCGATTTTGTAGGTATTGGTCAGCTCTGCCATTTTGTCTGCGCGGGTTTGGCTTTCGGGGGATTCGTAGGCGGCGAGGACTTTTTTGCCGTCAAAAGCGGTTTGCTCGGCCAACCATTTTTTGAGGGTTTCAGGGTCTTGCAGTTTGACTTTCTGATTAACCATAGCATCAAAGATATGGCTGTTTGCAATGTCTTTGGTATCTGCGACCGCTATATCGACGGCGGCAGCAAGGCGCGCCAACGGTTTCATCTCATCGCCCCAAACAACGTGTTCAGTACGAAGGTAGGTGTCGTCTTTGAAGGTTTTGACGTGTTTGCTCAAAACGGGCTCGAGGTGGGCACAGTGCGGACAGAAGTAGCCGAAAAATTCGAGGACTTCGACTTTGCCTGCCTGCTGTTGGGGAATAGGCGTGCTGAGAGTGGTGTAGTTAAGCCCTTCAACCAAAGCGACAGGCGCAGCGGAGGCTGCTGAAGCCGCAGGCGCACTGTCGGCAGGAACGCTGGTTTGGACTTTGTTGTCGCAGGCGGTCAGGGCCAGCAGAGCAGCAGCGAGGGTAAGGGTTTTCAGTTTCATGTTTACTCCGTGATTTTCAGTCTAATATGGGATTCTATTGTATTTTTACAGTTTGATATATGGTTTGATGCGAAAAAGACGGTTTCATATGAAGAAAGGATGGTTTCAGACGACCTTTGAAAAATAGGGATTTAGTGCAAATTTACCGTCTGCAGGTACTGGCTTTCAGTATTTTTAAACTGAGAATCTTGATCAAAAGTATCAAACTGCGAATAGTTTGAAGAGGTCTGTGGATTCGGATTTGAAGTGCAACACTTGCCGCATACTGACCTTTTTCTGTTATGGAAAGTCGCACTTCAAATCCGAATCCAAGGTCGTCTGAAAATCCGTCCATACATTGCTACTATTTGTAAGATGCAACAGGTTTGCGCTTTTATGACAACAATTCAATTCCACGAAACAACTGAATAAAGAAAATATCAATACAATCTACTTTATAAAAAAGCCTGAACATATTTTCGATGTTCAGGCTTTTGATATTTGGCTCCCCGACCTGGGCTCGAACCAGGGACCTGCGGATTAACAGTCCGTCGCTCTACCGACTGAGCTATCGGGGAATTAGAAGGGGAATTATATCTTAAAAAAATAAGAAGTCAAGAATTAATCCCCTATTATCATTAATGATATGATTTATATGCAGTTTTATAAAATTTCTGCAATATGTTTAGCAGCACGTTTTGCATCCAGCAAGATCAAACCCAGCTTACCGCTTTCCTTCGCCATCAGTGCCAATACTGCATTATCACCTGCTTGACTCAACAGAATATAACCTGTTTTACCTTTGACCATCACTTGATCCAACTCACCACATGCCAGCTCATGCACTGAACGGTTGCCCAATGCCAACAATGTTGCAGACATAGCACCAACTCTGTCCGCATTCAAATGTGATGGAAGCATTGTAGCAATTGGCAAACCATCAGTCGATATTACAGCTGAAGCTGTAATATCGGGAGAAGTATTATTTAAATCACTCAACACAGAGATTAATAATTGTTGCATATTTATTCCATTCTCAAATTATAACTTTAGTTATATAGTTTGCTGGCGGCTACCATATCTGTGGTACAACACTTTAACCAGTGTCACAAACGCCTCTTTATTTAAGTCAGGCATACCACCTATAACTAGAATCAGCTTAGTTTCACCAATATACAATGGGAAAAATGTTAACTCGCTCTGACCAGAAGGATCACAAATGCCCCATGCACTATTATTGATATGCAAATTGTTACGAATCAGCAGACGATGACCATCTTCCATCTTAGCCACCTCGCTTGCCAACAGGCCCAACTCTTCGGCAGCTTCATGATGAAAATTAGCATTGGCAAAATACAGGCCATTCTCATCAGCCAGCAAAGCTTTACCTGAATTAGACAACTGCTCTAACAATTCCGGTAACTGCTCGTCTGTCAAATGAATATCTTCGTTACTAATATTTTCATCACCATATAAAAACTCTAAACGTTGCAAACGGTACAACAAGTTTAAAGCCGCATTGATATCACTGGTATCAGCCCAAGCTAGAATTTTTTCGCTACTAATGACCTCTGACGGGTTTGCACGCAATAAGCTATATAGCAATGTTCTACTTGCGCTTGGTGTATCGCTGGTTACTGCATAATAAGCACCAGCAGGTGTAATTCTGGGATATAAATTTGATTGCAAAGAAAGTGTTGATTCCATTTTATACCTCTAAACCCGGATCAATTGAGAACAACATTGCGCTAACCAATTGTTTGACATCATCTTCTCTACGAGCATCAATCTCAAAAACCGGTACATTAAAATTATTTTGTGCTAAATATTTCTGATATACATCAACGCTTGGCAATGAACGAATATCCATTTTGGTAACGCCTACTACTAATGGCGCTGTTTTCAATAATTCTCGGAATGCTTCCAAGAAGAATTGCAAATCCTTCAATGGGTTTGTTCGTGTATTATCCAAAAGCAATACCAATCCCATACTACCCTGGCTTAGAATTTCCCACATAAAGTTAAAACGTTCTTGCCCCGGTGTACCATATAAATGAACTTTGACTTCTTCATCCAAATGGATCACACCATAATCCATTGCTACGGTGGTATACCCCTTACGAACCAGCGTCATATCTGATGCAGATGCATCTGTCTGTACAGGCGGCTCATCTGATAACGCAGAAATTGCTGTTGTTTTACCTACTCCAACCGGACCGGTAAAGATAATTTTATTTTCTTTCATTACATGTCCTTTTTAGCGTTTTCCCAATAATTTACGCATTAAGCGCTGTAACAAACCGCGTGGCTGCTCTTGCGAAGGACCTGCCACTTTTTCTGCATCCTTAACCATCTGACTATCAGGCACATCACTATTAACACTAACATGTTCAGAAATATTGGCATGCTGATTAGCTTGATTCGGAGCATATTCGCTATCCGTTGCCAAAAAGCCTGTTACAGAGGTTGCCGCCAAATAATTCAAGATATCCGGCATTTCCAAAGGCATAACTTTATAGAGGATATTTAAGTTGACTGATGTTTTAGTTAAAAACGCAGATAACCTCATAGACTCTGGAACCGGAGCAAGCCTGGTCAAATTAGGCCAACGCTTTAAAGTGAAAATCGTTTGAGGAGTCATCGGATAAATCAATCTTCCCTGAGCAGTCCAAATTGCCATCTGCCACAAACAAGACATAATCGTTACTTTGGCTTTTTCTTTCCACTGGGGATTATCCGGCACGACTTTGCATACAACAGATAAATTGTCATTCTTACAAAGCCCTTCTAACTCATGGGCGTTGACTGTCAGCAATACCCTTTGAATACTTGGGAAAACAATTAATACCGGTTTACCCTCATGTAAAACGGCAATATCCTGATGACCTTGACTGGCAAACTTCAAGGCACCAAGCAATCCTTTATTCGGATTAAAGCGACGAATAGTAGCCTTTCTACTTTCGTTACCGTTTTGCGTTCCTTCTTGTACTTCTGCCTTTTGAGCCGAAGCATCAAAAATATTCCCGCCCTGCGCCAAACTTCTTAAAATCGGGAATAAGGTATCGAATTTAACCGGCTTAGCCAAATACGGCGTTGTAACAGATGGCTCTTGCGAACAAAACATCGCAACAGGAATATCAGGGTATTTGATTTTGAGCGTTTTCCAAGTTTCAATGCCCTCAGCAGTATCAGTATCTACCAATACTAAATCTGGTATTTCATCTGAATCTGAGTCAAGAATCTGATAGTTCGTCGTATTGTGCATTTTAAAGGCCATACGGAAAACGGCTTCTTGCTGCTCGCTCATATCGCGCAGCATAATCCGTATGGTTTTGATTTTAGGTAACAGATTATCCATCATGGTACTCTCTAATTATTTTATTTTTTTGAATGTTGATTTACATGTTGCAGCAAACGGCTCATTGCCAATACCACTTCTTCCGGAAGGCTGACAACGCGTTCACGCAATAAGCGCAAGAATTGTTCCAGACGTGCCCAATCCTCTACTCTTTCGTAAAGATCGAACAGCATCACATACAATTGAGATTCTTGCGGGTACTGTAAAACAGCTTGTTCCAAAGTACCTATGGCCAAATCCAACTGACCGTACATCAGTAAAGATTCAACTTCTTTCAGTGCTTCATCTGCAGGAGAGGCGTTGACGCTAATGATAGAAGAATCTTTTTGTACCAGTTCGCGATATTTAGCTTTCATTTGAAGAGAAGTAGGTCGGATATAACCCCTTTCCAAACCAATTTCTCTGATTTTATTTTCGTTAGGTCCTTTCTCCAAATCATCAAATACTTCATGATAACCGAGGCTATATCCCCAACCCAGCATGCGTTCTTTCACTTGGCGGCCATACTGACCCAATGAGTGGTACAACTTCCACAAGTGTTTAGCAAACTGACTGATTTCTTCATACTGATAGTCAAGTTTTAATGCATCGATGATAAGGCTTGCCGGCTTAGAAGAGCTTTGAATGGCACGGTTATATTGTTGAACAGCAGTTTCATAACCTACTTTGTCTTTCAAGATTTTGGCACTTTGTTCAGGTTTAACAAATCCGATAACGGCTCCCATTTCTTCCGGAGTAATATCGGTAAACTCTTTCTTGCCCAATACGATAGCAGCGCGTTTGGAAACGCCAGGGGCGTGATTAGCGCCTGCATTGTCATTAGTCATCGCAGGAGCGGATGTCGAAGCCTCTTCCAAATCAGGTTGTTCTCCGATTTGGCGCTCGATTTCCTGCATGCTCCATCCCAAACGGTTTTCTGCCAATACGCGTAATGGCAAATGCGTCTGATCGGACATCAAGCCGGCTTTAACGTACTCAGCCAGACTTTCTTCAGACAAGACGGAGCCATGACGCTCCAAGGCGTCTGTCAGCATATCGATATTACCAACGCGCAGACTCAGCCCGACAAGCTCATGTACTAATTTTTCAGGAGCTCCATCGTTTAGGCCATTCAAATAACCCGCCAAAGATTCGGCAGCCTTACTCTCATAACCAAATTGCTTATATACTTGATATTCCGTCAGCGGGTCGACTTCTTGTGCAGATACAGACGTAGTTGAACCGGCAGAACTACTGCCTCCCCATTCCCAATCTTGTTGATCCGGATCGGAAACGGATTGATTGACCTGATCAACCCAATCTGGACTTCCCCCTTCAATACTTTCTTGATTTGGGTGATGGTTTTTTTTGGATGATGCTTTAGCTGCTTTTGTCGTCTTTTTAGTTTTAGCTGTGCCCTTCTGTTTATAAAAAATAAACAGCAGCACCATAAACAAAAGCACTAGCAATATGATTAAAAGTGGATTTTTCAAGAACACCTCCCGATACTGTGGTGCGGCAAATAAAACTACATATATTCGATGTTCGGCATTTATGGAAACAGCCGAATCATCTATTCCCCAATTGAATTATGATAACATGATTCAACCAATAATTACATTAAAAACCATTTGTCAGACACTCCCACTATCGGATTTACAACTCAAACACGCCGATGGATTCGACATGAGAAGTTTGTGCAAACATATTCATAATGCCTGCAGATTTGAAGTTGTAACCCTTATTTACCAATACTTCCGCGTCGCGTGCAAAGGTTGAAGGATTACATGAAACATATACGATTTTTTTCGGCAGGTATGGCGTATGTAGCGATTTGACAACAGCATAAGCGCCGCTCCTGGGCGGATCGAGCAACATTTTGTCGAATACCCCCCATGAGGCTACCGTCTGCTCATCTGTCTCAAACAAATCTGCCACCTCAAACGACACATATTTTACACAACTGTTTCGAAGAGCGTTTTGCCTGGCACGCAAAACAAGGGAATCCAATCCCTCAATACCCGTTACTGACGCACCGCTCTTTGCCATAGGAAGGCTGAAATTACCCAACCCGCAAAACAAATCTGCCACTCTGTCATTAGGCTGTATATCCAACAGGCGCAAAGCCCTGCTGATCATTACAGCATTCAAGTCCGCATTAATCTGCGTAAAATCACCCGGCTGATAAGGCATTTCCACAGAAAATTCAGGCAAACCGTATTTCAATTCGGGCAAATCTTTAGGGTACAGTGCAGTTGACGGCTCGCGCCCATATTGAAACCAAATCTGCCAAACTTGCTTTACCCCACCTGATATCTTATCAAACCATGCCTCAATTTGCTTCAAAGAGTAGCCAGACGGTTTTTTTATGAAACAAATGTTCAAAACAACCAATGCACGGCTATTAAAAAACTCTACAAATCGGACTGACTCCCCGCCATCAGACAGTGTTTGCAACAACAATTTCACCATAGGTAAAACATCTGAAATATGTTTAGGCAACACCTGACATGTTTCAATATCGACCACTTCATTCGTTTTTTTCGCCTGAAAACCCATTTTCAGACGACCCTTCTTACCGACTGAGACACTCAACCGCGCCCTATCCCGATAATGCCAAGCCGAACCATAAATAGGCGGAAGAATCTGTTCCGGTTTGACTCTGCCGATACGTTCGAGCTGTTCTTCCAGAATACGTTGCTTCAATGCAACTTGAGCGGTTGGAGACACATGTTGCAACGAGCAACCGCCACATGTCTCATAATAACCACACGCAGGCCGGACCCGTTCAACCGACTCTTTTAATACTTCTACTGTCTCTGCTTCGCTGAACTGTTTCTTCTCCCTCAGCACCCGAAACGACACTTTCTCAGTAGGCAGCGCACCTTTAATAAAGACAGTTTTGCCATGTACTCTGGCAACGCCGCGCCCCTCATAATCCAAAGAAAAAACATCAGCCACGCCGTCAAAACATTTCGTATCAGCCATCACTTATCCACTCGACACCCGGTTTATCTTTTCAGACGACCCCAATCCATGCCTGCCGCTCAAACCGGCAAGCAACCGAAAGGGCATATTTTCGCACAAAAAAATACAGATTCAGGTATGATTTCCCAAAATCTTCTTTTCATTTATTACAAGTATTACGACACATGAAAAAAACCATTTTCGGCCTGACCGCTGCCTTCTTCGTTACCGCCGCCTCAGCCAACACACCCATCCCGGACGTCTCTCCCGTTTCCGAAGGTCAGCACGTCGTCATCAATATTCCGCAACAACGCTTATTCTTATATACAGACGGCAAACTGACCAAAATCTATCCTGTCGCCGTCGGCAAGGCCATGACCCAAACCACATTGGGAGAACACAAAATCGGTGCAAAAGCCTTCAATCCGACTTGGCACATCCCTAAATCCATCCAAAAAGAACGTGGCGACGGCGTCAAAAGCGTACCAGCAGGCCCTAACAATCCGCTCGGTCCTGTTTTTGTCCGTCTCGGTGATCCCAAACTCGGTTTAGGCATTCATGGCACTAATGCCCCTGCCAGCGTACCGGGCGTCCGCAGTCACGGCTGCGTCCGCATGAAGTCTCCGGATGCACTGGAATTTGCTAAAACAATCGCCTCCGGCGCTCCCGCCTCCGTCATCTACCAAATGGCCAGCCTCAACGAAGATGCCAACCAAAACCTTTGGCTGGCCGCATACCACGACCCATACGGCAAAAAAAATCTGGATACCGCCGTCTTGAAGAAAAGTATTGCCGCTTGGGCAAAAGCACACGGTAAAACCATTAATCCGGCTAAAGTAGACGCTATTTTAAAAAACCGCACCGGTGCCGCCAACTGTCTGACCTGTGCCAAAGGCGTCAAACTCAAAACCCCGTTGAAATCACTCGCCTGGACGAGCGGCTCCAGCGCTTTCAGCAAACCTAAAATTGCGCCTAAGCCTGCTCCGGTCAAAGATGTGGTTCTGCCTAAAGGTACTGAAATCGAAGTCGAAGCTGACGATACGCCCGCTTCTGCACCAAACCAAAGCGTTCGTCCTGAAGCAAATCCGGCAAAACTGTACAACGCCCCCGCCAGCACGCCGAGCTATCCGAAATATGACATCCCGGAAGGCAGCGAGCCGACAGGAGTGTTGTTCTAAAAGCAAAGGAATTTTCCGAATGCAAAGGTCGTCTGAAATTCAGCTCCCTAACAATATAGGAGCTGACAAATTTCAGACGACTTTTTTCATCCAATATCGTTCACATCCTTACAATCAAACCGCCCGCGCTCCCTTTTTTCCCAATAACCGCTTTACCAAACCAAATGCCAACTGCTTTTCAGTATCAGGAAAACAATCCAGCCCGATACACCGCTATTGTATAGTGGATTAACTTTAAACCAGTACGGCGTTGTCTCGCCTTGCCGTACTACCTGTACTGTCTGCAGCTTCGTTGCCTTGTCCTGGTTTACAGTTAATCCACTATAAATTAGCGGCTTTCCGCCCATCGTCAGGGCTTTAGAAAATCACCGCGTTGTTAACGCCACGCGGCGACAAACTCGCTCCAATGCTGTTTGTCCTGAGCCTGTCCGGTCAGGTAATGCTTTAACCGTTTGACTTCCACTTCATACTCATCCGCGTCCAAAGCGCCGTTCATCAGGCGGAAGCGTAGGAACATTAAATAAGTGTTTGCCGCATCGGTTTCGCAATAATCGCGGATGTCTTTCAGACGACCTGCGTGGAACGCCTCCCAAACTTTACTGCCGTCCATGCCCAGTTTGCCGGGGAAACCGCAAAGTTTCGCCATATCGTCCAGCGGCACATTGGCACGCGGTTGGTACAGGGCGAGCAGATCCATCAGGTCGCAATGGCGGTTGTGGTAGCGGCTGATGTAGTTGTTCCACTTGAAATCGCGGCTGTCGCCGAAATCGCCCTCGCCCATATCCCAATAACGCGCCGCCGCAATACCGTGTATCAGCGCACGGTAATGCAGGACCGGAAGGTCGAAGCCGCCGCCGTTCCAACTGACCAATTGCGGCGTATGGCTTTCGATAAGATCGAAAAACTTGGCGATCATTTCCTCTTCGCTGTCGTGCATTTCGCCTATGGTGCCGACATGGATTTTGTCCTGCCCCCAACGCATACAGCAGGAAATGGCGACTACTTGGTGCAAGTGGTGCTGCATAAAGTCAGAGCCGTTTTGGGCGCGGCGTTTCTGCTGGGCGAACAAGACCACCTCGTCGTCCGGCAAAGAAGCAGGCAGGTCGTACAACAGGCGGATGCCGTTCACATCAGGTACGGTTTCAATATCGAAAGCCAAAATCGGGGTCATGGGCGACTCCTCAAATTCAATCAAAACAGATTAAAACAGACAACAGGATAACGGCATTGTGGCATGTTTCCGCATTTATTGACAGTCAAATCACACCGCCGCCCCATCATTCCATCTGCCTGTACACCTACCCAAAACACCGTCAAAACAGTAAAATCCCCCTTTTATCCCAATTCGAACCATAAGCCATGCTCACCTTCCAACAAATCATCTTCAAACTGCAAACATTCTGGGCAGACAAAGGCTGCACCGTCATCCAACCTTTCGACATGGAAGTCGGCGCCGGCACTTCCCACCCCGCCACCTGCCTGCGCGCGCTCGGTCCCGAGCCTTGGTTTGCCGCCTACGTCCAACCCAGCCGCCGCCCCAAAGACGGCCGCTACGGCGACAACCCCAACCGCCTGCAACACTATTATCAATTCCAAGTCGCCCTCAAACCCGCGCCCGCCAATATCCAAGACCTCTATCTTGATTCCCTGCGCGAATTGGGCATCGACCCCAAAGTCCACGACATCCGCTTCGTTGAAGACGACTGGGAAAACCCCACCCTCGGCGCATGGGGCTTGGGCTGGGAAGTCTGGCTCAACGGCATGGAAGTGACCCAGTTCACCTACTTCCAACAAGTCGGCGGCATCGACTGCACCCCCGTACTCGGCGAAATCACCTACGGCATCGAACGCTTGGCGATGTATCTGCAAGGCGTAGAAAACGTCTATGACCTCGTTTGGGCAAAAACGCTCGACGGCAACACCGTCACCTACGGCGACGTGTACCACCAAAACGAAGTCGAACAATCCACCTACAACTTCGAATACAGCGATGCCGACTGGCTGCTGCGCCAGTTCAACGACTACGAAGCGCAAGCCAAACGCCTGCTCGCCGAAGAAAACGCCAGCCTCGCCCTGCCCGCCTACGAGCTGGTCCTCAAAGCCGGACACACCTTCAACCTCTTAGACGCACGCGGCGCCATTTCCGTGACCGAACGTGCCACCTACATCGGCCGCATCCGCGCCCTCAGCCGTATCGTGGCGCAAAAATACGTTGAAAGCCGCGAAGCATTGGGCTTTCCTTTAATTAAATCCAAATCCTAATAGGTGTTGATATGTTCCGCAAAACGCTTGCTGCCGCCGCATTGTCCCTCATTTTCTCTGCAAATGTTCAGGCTTCGCCTTTATCGTTTAAAGACAAAATATTGGAAGCCCAATCCTGTTCCGGCAAAAACAGTGAAGGCAAACCCCTTTGCCATCAACTTACTGTCGGCTATCCGATTACCGGTGATAAACATTTGGATGACTGGGTCAGGAAAGAAATGGGAGGCAAACTGCCTACGCAGAAATCGGTTCAGACGACCTTAATACGCGACAAAGACGTAAAGGAGACCAATCGGGAAAATAGGAAACTCGGCAAAGATGATGGCTCTCCTTGTGCGTTGGACTATGTGGATACGTTAGAACTGGAAGGCTATACGCCCAATTATGCCGTTTTCGGACAAGAAGACTGGGAATATACCTGTGGCGCACACGGAAACGGCGTGCACACGCTGATGGTGTTGAAACGCGGCATTGCCAATCCGAAGCCGCTTAAATTGGATGATATCCTGTTGCCCGGACAAAAAGCAAAGCTGACGCATCTGATTAAAGAAGCCTATGTCAAATACCTGAAGGAAAATAGTGATGACACCGAAGAAGAAGCACGTGATTACATTAGTGGATACAATAGTGACAAATTTTCCGCCACGGAAAACTGGCGTTTCGATAAAAACGGCTTGACTTTCCTGTATCAAAGTTACGAAATCGGTGCATATGTTTTAGGCAGACCTGAGTTTACTATCCCTACTAAGGATTTACAGGGAATTGTGAAACCTGAAATCTTGAAGGAAGCGGAGCATTTCATACAACCTAAAAAATAATTAAGGAACCGGTTTAGATTATCTCCCCTTAGCTTCTGACCGATTCAAGTATAGTGGATTAACTTTAAACCAGTACGGCGTTGCCTCGCCTTGTCCTGATTTAAAGTTAATCCACTATATTTGCAGTTAATCGTCAAAAAAGGTCGTCTGAAAACTGAACTGGCCCCCAAATCTTGGACACTCATAAAA
>CAUVJL010000047.1:0-17688 GCA_963552075.1 uncultured Neisseria sp. | reverse complement strand
TACTGTCTGCGGCTTCGTCGCCTTGTCCTGATTTAAATTTAATCCACTATATATGAACCTCGTTGCCTTTTAATTTTGAATAATCTGCCCCAGCTGATGAGAAAGAGGGGATAGCGCGGCTGACTTGGTCATATTGGTTTTGCGGGTTATGCGGATTTTTTACTTTCAAATGCCGCTATTTGTCAGTGTGTTATTTTGTGTTCGTTCTTTGTTTTCAGACGACCTATGATGGTAAGAGGTCGTCTGAAAACAGCTTACCAAGACAGATAGAACATGGCTTTGGCAAAAAATACGATGAACAGCATATGGGAAAACACGACGGCGTGGATGTATTTGGACCAGCCGACGGTCAGGGTGCGCCGTGCCATTTTGACGACGGCGATGGCGAAATGGACGAGGACGCTGACTGCCAACAGGATTTTGAGGGTGAGGAGCGTACCGAATGAGGTGGCGAAGGGTTGGCTCAAAAAGGGCAGGTAGCGGTTGAATACCATGACGATGCCGCTGATGAAAAGCGTAATGACGACGGGCGGCATAACGCGGACGGCGCGGTAGGACATGGCGCGTTCGACTTCGCGGCGCGATTCGCGTGAGACGCGGCCGGTGTGCATGACGGACAAAACCAGCATTTCGAAAAATACGCCGCCGACAAAGGCGATGGCGCAATAGAGGTGGATGATGTGGGCGATGGCGTAGAGACTCATGACCGTGTTCCGAAGTGGATATTCAGGAGAAATTGTATCATCAGTCGGGCGGTTTCAGACGACCTTTTCCTTATTGTCGGCTCAATAGCCGGTATCGCTCGGGATGTGCAAAGAAGCCATTTTGTTTATTAGGGCAGTTCGATAGTTAAGGAGCAAAATAGTTTTAAGATCTGGTAATAAAATCGGGTATTTTATTTAACATATCGGTCTATTTTAAAGTTAACCCTCTATACACTATACTGTTGCCACATTTCATGATGATGAAGAGGAAAAGATGAATAAATTATTGTCTCTGTTGGCTGTATGTTTGGCGATTGTGCCATTGTCTGCATGTAAACAGGAGGTTTCGGAGAAACCGGCAGCAAAGCAAGAAAAAGCGGCTTCTGTTGTTATCCGTCCTGAATTGAATTGGGATACCCCTAAATTAACCAGTAATGTTTGGAAAATCAGCAAATCGGGGCAGCCGGATTCTTATTTGGTCGGTACCATCCATATCGGCAAGCCCAATGCCACTTTGTCTAAAGATGCAAAGAATCTGCTGGCATCTGCCGAACAGTTGGTTACCGAGGCCGATATGCTGCCCCAGCTCAATGATGAAGAGATGGCGAAATATCAAGAGTTTATGCAAAAAATTTATAGTCAAGATTCTTTGAAATCTAAGTTGGGCGATAAGAATTTTGAACTGTTGCAACAGGACTTTATGAAAAGTCCGGAGTTGGCTCAGATGGCACCGTACATCGACCACATGCATCCTTGGGCGGTGTTGCTGTTTGCTTTAAGTATTTATCCGCCTGAATACAGCAACCAGACAGGTGTGGATATTTTGCTGTCGAAAGCGGCACAAGAGTCCGGTAAAACACGCCTTGCTTTAGAGGATGTGATGGATTTTTCTCAAATTTTTGCCAGTCAGCCGGAAAAGTTGATGATTAAAATGTTGACATTGAGAACGAATGAAGAGTATGCCGAGCGGGAAACCAAACGTCTTTTCAATGCCTATGAGAAAGGAAAGTTCGAGGATTTACCTTTGGTGCAAACTGAATTCGAAAAGGAATTTGCTCAAAAGTATCCCGATACTATTCCCGCTTTATCTTGGGTACGCAGCGATTTGCTGATTAAGCGCAATCAAAGTTGGCTGCCGAAAATCAAAGAGATATCTGCTAAAAAGAAAACGGTGTTTGCCGTAGGCATCATGCACCTGATGTCTGAACAAGGCTTGATTGAGAAGTTGCGCAAGGAGGGTTATCAGGTGACGCCGGAGCCTTCAATATTGATGTGGTAAAGCGTAAAACGTCGTCTGAAAAAGGTTTCAGACGACGTTTTATAATGAAAAATTCAAAAAACCGACCGCGAGATACAGCGGTCGGTTTGTTTTTGGGCGGGTTGTTGGTATCAAGGGGCAGAAAAGGTCGTCTGAACGCTTGGCGCGCGATTTTTGTTTCAAATATGGCGAGAAACAGGATGGGTGTGATGACTTAGATGGTTTCAGACGACCTTTGCATTGTCGCAACAAGTTTTTCCCATGTGTTTATTTTATGGGGAAGGCTGCTCGAAATTTAACGGTCAGATGGCGCAGACCGCTTATAAATAAAGGGATTGTGCAATTGAAAACTGTATGATTTCAAATTGTAAATTACTCTTTTAAATGACGTTTGGTTTTTAAAACGACCGTTTGTTAGAAAGTTAAGACGGGCACATTTTTAGATAATAAGATACGGGAAATAATCACAGGGGAATAAAATGTTATTGCTAGTATTGTTTTGCATGATACTTTGCCTGCTTGTAATTGCTGCCTTTATCGTGGCATCAATTCGCAGAAAACGGTTTGCTTACGATGTCAGCCGCGATTACGAATACGGTCAATTGCCCAAGTCGGCGACAGTCAGTTTGCGTGAGGGCGAACTGATCTTGCCCGACACCATCGGCGCGAATGATACGGTAATCGCCAGAATCAACGTGAAATCAGGTTGGCTGGGCAGATTGGTGATGCCTTGGATCGGCGTCAAAACCAACCGCGGGGAATGGCGGGCGTATGTCGAACATGGCGGCAACGGCGCGCGCTACCTCAATTTGACCGATACCTTCGACGACGGCAGCAGAAAAATTACATTAAGCGGCAACCGCGTGTTCCTGCCTGATCAGGAAGTTGAATTGTCGGTTTATCCGCGCGAGTGTTTGAGCGGTAAAAAAATTCTGGTTCTTGCGCCCCATGCGGATGATGCGGAATTGGCGGCTTACGGATTATATGAAAAACATGCTGCTGATACGTTGGTGGTTACGATTACCGCAGGGGAGGGCGGCAGCTTCCATTACAACAATCTGTATGCGCGCAATCCCGAGCAAATGCAGGCGCAGTATCTGCAAAAGGGCAGGATGCGCGTATGGAACAGCCTGACCGTGCCGCTTTTGGCGGGCGTGTCGTCTGAAAACATTTTGCAGCTCGGCTATTTTGACAGCACATTGCAAGTCATGAAGCAGAATCCCGATGCCGATGTGAAGTCGACCAAACTGGATACGGCGGATGTCAATCTGTTCCGCCGTGCCAATACCTCGCCTTTGTCCAAAGGCTTGAACGGCGGCTCGAATTGGCGCGGTCTGGTCAATAATCTGGCCTATATTATCGAAACCTTCCAGCCCGACATCATCGTTAGCCCGTCGCCCAATATTGATGCGCACAAAGACCATCAATATACGACGATTGCTGCGGTTGAAGCGTTGAAACAATTGGATTATCGGAAAGGCTCGCTGTTTTTGCATACGCTGCATTTTTTGAGCGACGATTTCCCGATCGGCAAGTCCGGCTCGATGTTGAGCCTGCCGCCAATGTTCGGTCAGCCGTTCCATTTCCATTCCGTGTATTCCCTGCCTTTGAACAAAGAAGAGCAGAACCGCAAACTGCTGGCGCTGGACGCGATGAACGATATCCGCCCCAACGCCAACGGGTATGCGGACTGGAAAACCATGATATTCCGCGGCTTGAACGGCTTGCGCCATCATGTATTTGATATCGATAGGGATTTGGTCAACCGTTTTGTCCGCAGCAACGAATTGTTTTACGTCGTTCCCGTCAGCGATGTGCATCAGGAAGACAGTTATCAAAAAATCGTCCAATGCGGCTGATTGGAAGCAGGTTTCAAATCATTGCTTGTCTGAATGTCGGATAAAAAGAGAAATTGAGCGAAGTTCCAGCAACGGGTGAGACCATGCCGCATACGTTGGCGGCCGATATACAAAGGTCGTCTGAAAACCTATAATGGCAAGGATTTCACACCTGTTGCCCGCCATGCCGATTTACTTTATTTCCGATTTGCACCTGAGCGAATCCCATCCCGAATTGACCGAATTGTTTTTGCGCTTTATGCGCGAAAAAGCACCGCAGGCGCGTTCGGTTTATATTTTGGGGGATTTGTTTGATTTTTGGATAGGCGACGACGAGCAATCCGAATTGACCCAAACCGTCGCGCAAGCGATTCAATCGGTCGTGCAGCGCGGGGTGGAATGTTTCTTCGTACACGGCAACCGGGATTTTTTGATCGGGAAGCAATTTGCAGCGCAATCCGGTATGAAGTTGCTGCCCGAATATGCGGTGGTCGATTTATACGGCAGCTCTGCCTTGATTTGCCACGGAGATACTTTGTGTATCGATGATGCGCGTTATCAGAAGTTCAGAAAGGTTGTTCACCAAAAATGGCTGCAACGCCTGTTCCTAAGCCTTCCGCTTGCCCTGCGCCTGAAAATCGCCCGTAAAATACGCCGAACCAGCAAGCAGGGCAAACAATATAAAGCCGCCGAAATCATGGACATCCAGCCGCAATTTACCGCAGACATTGTGCGTCGGTATCATGCCCAACTGTTGATTCACGGACACACCCACCGTGAGCATATCCATCAGGAAGACGGCTTTACCCGTATCGTATTGGGGGATTGGAAGAGCGATTACGCTTCCATACTGGAGGTTGACGAACAGGGTTTCCGGTTTGTTCCTTTATAAATTTGCGGGGCGGTGGTGGGTAAAAATACAGGGGCTTGGGTTTAAGCTTTCATCTCTGTACGATATTCCAACTGTTCCGTATGGTTTGAATATGATTTGAATCACTAAAACATCGTCTCTTGTAAAACAGCTTCACTTTAAAGTCATCATCAAAAAGGTCGTCTGAAAACACCGATTCGGGTTTTCAGACGACCTTTCACTTTCTCAACTCAATATCAGAATTTCGCTTGCAGCCTCAACCAAGCGGTACGGCCGGGTTCGTTGACGCGCAAGGTTTGCGTGCCTGCTGAAGGGTCGCCGCCTTTGCTGACGAATTCGGCATAGGTTTTGTTGAACACGTTGTCTATACCGGCCTGCAAGGTGGCGTATTTGCTGAATTTCCAGCCGGCGTTGAGCGAGAGTACGCCGAAGCCGGAAGAGGCGCCGATGTCCTGACCGACGATATTGCCTTGACCTTTGCTGTAACGGTTTTGTTTCGCCACGACACGCCATAACGCGCCTGCGCTGTATTTGCCGTTGTCAAAGGCGAGGGTGTTGTTCCACTCGAGCGGCGGTGTTTGCGCCAAAGGTTTGCCGTCGGTACGGTTTTTACCGTGGGTATAGGCGAGGCTGCTGCCGATTTCCCAATTGGGTGCAAACGTCCATTTGACTTCGGCTTCGCCGCCGAAACGAGAGGCTTTAACGTTGCGTACGCCTAAATCCGTGCCTTGGCGTTCGAGTATGATGAAGTTTTTGACATCGCTGCCGAATACGGATACGGAGGCATGGAGGTTGGGACGTTTCCAGATGATGCCCGCATCGATTTGGCGGTTTTGTTCGGGATGGATGATTTTCTTTTTGGCGCGCAGACGTTCCCAGTAGTCGGGCGAGCGTTCGGCGATACCGAATCCGGCGTAGTATTTCAAGCCGTTATCCGTATCACGTTCCCAACGTAAGAAACCGGAATTCAAGTTGAATTTCTGATGTTTCAAAACGGGATCGGTTACGTCTGCGGAATCGTAATGCGCTTTGACACGGTCGTGACGCAAGCCTGCTACCCAACGTTGTTTGTCGGTTTGCTGCCAAGCGGCTTCGGTGAAAACGCCCCATTGTTTGAAACTTTGATTGGGCATGTAGGGCTTGTGGCTGTAACCGTCGCCGCCGCGTTCCATGCGGGCGACGTGTACGTCGTCCATATAATCTACGCCGGTTTGCAGATTGAGTTTGTCCCAGTCGAAGGTGGCTTTCAGACGACCTGTGTCGGTGTTGCGCTTGGGGTTGTTGGCGTTTTTAATCTGTTTGCCTGCCGGATTGCGGATGGTGCGCAGGCTGTATGTGTCCATGACGTGGTCGATTTCGCTTTCACCGTAGCGCAATTCGAGTTCGCTGAACCAAGGGGTGAGGTTGCGTTGGGTAAAGCGGACGTTCCATGCGTCGCGGTCGAATTTGCTGCCGTCCATCATGCGGTCGGCGTAGGCGACTTTGGCCCTGCTGCGTTCGTATGTGCCGGCAATGGTGGTGTTTTCGGTCGGGGTGATACCCAGTTGCAGCATTTGGCTGTCGCGTTTGAAATGGGAGTGGACGCGTTTACCGTCGCCGTCTTTGTAGTCGCCGGCTTCGTTATGGGAAATATTGCTGCGGACGTAGCCGTATTTGCCGCCGAACTCGGCTTCAAGCGAACCGTCGCGGCGGTCGTTGCTGCCTGCGGTCAGGGAGGCGTTGATGTTGTAGGGTTTTTCGCTGAAATCAGGGTCTTTGCGGATGAATTGCACCGAGCCGCTGACCAAACCCATGCCTTGGGTTACGGTTTGCGGGCCTTTGGTGACGACGACTTTGTCGAAAGAATTCGGATGGATGTAGGCAGTCGGCGGGTCCATACGCATGCTGCAGCCGCCGTAAATAAACTGATCGTCTGCGTTAATCGACAGGCGCGAACCGCCCAAACCGCGGAACAATGGATCGCCCGAGCTTCCGCCTTTGCGGATGATGCTCATGTTGGGCACGGATTGTAAAAGGTCCGCACCGTCTCCGGCAGGGAGGGGTTGCAAAGCAGCTTTGGGGTTGAAAGTAACGCGATTGGCTTTTTGTTGTTGTGTGCCGGTGACGGTAACGGGGGAAAGGATAACAGTTTCTTCGGGAACGGGGTCTGTGTCCGCCCAAGCCTGGGAGACGGCTAAGGCAATCGGCAGAAGGAGTAGCTGGTGTTTCACTCTTAGAGCTCCTTTTATTGGTTTAGTTCATTGTGCGTAGTTAATTACTACTTTGGTAGTATAAAGAATGTCAGGCAGTTTGTGAGGAAGAAAACGGTTTTATTTAATTTAAGTCAATATTTTTGAGGCATAATTAAATTATTTGAATAATAGTAATAACCGTGTTGATTAATTGCCTGCTTTTCCATCTGGCAGGAAGAAGGGATAAGGCTGTTACGGGGATAAAGAGGGCTGTGTTCGGGAGTGGGATGCAAATCTTTTTTGGCGTGCTGAGACGGCGTGTCCTTTGGCATTCCGTTTGTAGTCATTACGATATTTCAAACAGCAAAAAGGTCGTCTGAAAATTTTTCAGACGACCTTGGTTTTAACGGGAAACTCCTGACAAACGATACCGGCGGTTTATTTAAACCAACCCCTGACGCGTTCCAGTCCGCCGAAATTGATGCAGGCATCGGCGACTGCCTGCGCTTTCGGTTTGGCGCGGTAAGCCACGCCTACACCGGCTTCTTTGAGCATCGGAATATCGTTCGCACCGTCGCCCATCGCCAACACCTGATGCGGCTGCAATCCGAGGCGGCCGCGGTATTCGCGCAATAAATCCGCCTTTGCCTGCGCGTCGATGATTCTGCCTTTCAGACGACCTGTCAGCTTGCCGTTTTCAATTTCCAAAACATTGGCGTGTTGGTATTCGAAGCCGAGGCGTTGTTGCAGCCTTTCGGTGAAAAACGTGAATCCGCCCGACACCAGCATGAATTTCACGCCGTGCGCCTTGCATTCGTCCAACAAAAATTCCGCGCCGGGCGAGAGCTGCAAAACATTTTCATAAACCTCCGCCAAAACCCGCTCGTCCAATCCCGCCAGCAGGGCGACGCGGCTGCGCAAAGACTGCTCGAAATCCAATTCGCCGCGCATCGAGCGTTCGGTAATTTCCGCCACGCGGTCTTTCAAACCGACGCCCGCCGCAATTTCATCGACGCATTCAATGGTAATCAGCGTCGAATCCATATCGCTGACAATCAGCCCGAGTTCGCCGAACGCCCTATCGGGCAACACGGCGTGGTCGATTTGACGGCTGTCCAGCAACGCCACGTCTGCCCCGCTTAAAGAAAAGCCTTCTTCAACGATAAAACGCATACGTTTTTCATCGGCGTAATCAGGCTCGGGCAGGCGGGAGAGGAGGGCGGAAGGCAGGGCTTCGGCGGAGGGAAATTGAAGGACGAGGGCGTGCGGCATGGCGGTGGCTCAAAAAATGCGGATTATATAGTGAAACAGTGAAAAATGTTACGGCACCCAAGCCGTATTTTCGGAAATGATTTCAAACGCAGACGGCAGTATGGGTAAGGCAATACAGGAAGGAAATGCCGAATTGTCGGCTTGCCTATTGCCAGTCCACTGAAAATTCGCTATAAGGGGATTATATGGAATATATTAACATTTATATACAGACAACCTAAAAAAGGATTCAGAGATGAAAATCGGTATCCCACGCGAGTCATTATCCGGCGAAACCCGCGTCGCCTGTACGCCTGCCACCGTTGCCCTGTTGAGCAAACTGGGCTTTGAAACCGTTGTCGAAAGCGGCGCAGGTTTGGCGGCGAGTTTGGACGATGCCGCTTACCAAACAGCAGGCGCGACCGTTGCCGACAAAGCGACGGTTTGGGCCTGCCCTTTGATTTATAAGGTCAACGCGCCGTCCGAAGGCGAGCTGCCGCTGCTTAAAGAAGGGCAAACCATCGTCAGCTTCCTGTGGCCGCGCCAAAACGAGGCTTTGGTCGAAGCCTTGCGCGCCAAGAAAGTGAACGCGCTGGCGATGGACATGGTGCCCCGCATTTCCCGTGCGCAGGCTTTAGACGCTTTGTCTTCGATGGCAAACATCAGCGGCTATCGCGCCGTAATTGAAGCCGCCAATACCTTCGGCCGTTTCTTCACCGGTCAAATTACTGCCGCCGGCAAAGTGCCGCCCGCGCAGGTTTTGGTGATTGGTGCTGGGGTGGCGGGTTTGGCGGCGATTGGTACGGCAAATTCGCTCGGCGCAGTGGTGCGCGCGTTCGATACCCGCTTGGAAGTGGCGGAACAAATCGAATCGATGGGCGGTAAGTTCCTGAAACTCGACTTCCCTCAAGAATCGGGCGGCAGCGGCGACGGCTACGCCAAAGTGATGAGCGACGAATTTATCGCCGCCGAGATGAAGCTCTTTGCTGAGCAGGCGAAAGAAGTGGACATCATCATCACTACCGCCGCCATTCCGGGCAAACCCGCACCCAAGCTGATTACCAAAGAAATGGTGGAAAGCATGAAATCCGGCTCCGTCATCGTCGATTTGGCGGCGGCGACGGGCGGCAACTGCGAACTGACCAAACCGGGCGAATTGTTCGTAACCGACAACGGCGTGAAAATCATCGGCTACACCGACATGGCAAACCGCCTTGCCGGACAGTCTTCCCAGCTTTACGCCACCAACTTGGTCAACCTGACCAAGCTGTTAAGCCCGAACAAAGACGGCGAAATCACGCTGGATTTTGAAGACGTGATTATCCGCAACATGACCGTTACCCGCGACGGCGAAATCACCTTCCCGCCTCCGCCGATTCAAGTTTCCGCCCAGCCGCAGCAAACGTCGTCTGAAAAAGCCGCGCCTGCCGCCAAGCCGGAGCCGAAACCCGTTCCCCTGTGGAAAAAACTCGCACCCGCCGTCATCGCCGCCGTGTTGGTACTGTGGGTCGGTGCGGTCGCGCCCGCAGCATTTTTGAACCACTTTATCGTGTTCGTCCTCGCCTGCGTTATCGGCTACTACGTCGTCTGGAACGTCAGCCACTCGCTGCATACCCCGCTGATGTCCGTAACCAACGCCATTTCCGGCATCATCGTCGTCGGCGCGCTGCTGCAAATCAGCCAAGGCAACGGCTTCGTTACTCTGCTTGCCTTCATCGCCATCCTGATTGCCAGCATCAACATCTTCGGCGGCTTCTACGTAACGCGTCGGATGTTGAATATGTTTAGGAAAGGGTAAAGCATGACTTTAGCCTATTGGTGCATCCTGATCGCATCGCTGCTGCCGCTGTTTTGTTCCTTCATTGCCAAAGCGCAGGGCGGTTTTCAGCCGTCGGACAACCGCAATCCGCGCGATTTCCTCGCCCGCACGCAAGGCTTGTCGGCGCGCGCCAATGCCGCGCAGCAAAACGGTTTTGAAGTGTTCGCCCCGTTTGCCGCCGCCGTTTTGGTGGTACACGCCACAGGCAATGCCGCGCAAGCGACCATCAACCTTTTGTCCATATCGTTCATCGCCTTTCGCATTGCTTATATTTTCAGCTATCTGAAAGACAAACCGAGCCTGCGTTCGGCAATGTGGACGGGCGGATTTGTCTGCACCATCGGGCTGTTTGTAGCCGCTGTCTGACAGCGGGGTCGTCTGAAAACGAGCTCAGCGAGTTTCGCTAAAACGAATGCAGCGGGTTTTCAGACGACCTGGAAGCCAGTTTTCGAATATGAGGATTTCGACCATGAAAGCAAAATGCCTGTGCGGCAACGTATCTTTAGAAGTGGAACACGACAAACACGTCCATGCCTGCCATTGCGGGATGTGCCGCATTTGGGGCAGCGGCGCCACGTTTTCGCTGATTGCCGCCAAACCGCCGAAAATCGACGGCGGTGAAAACATCGCCCGCTACCATTCGTCCGAATGGGCGGAACGCGCGTTCTGCAAAAACTGCGGTACCCACCTGTTCTACCATTTCCTGCCGAACGACAGCTATTTCGTCTTTGCCGGACTGTTTGCCGACAACGCCGATTTCAAATTGGAAGAGCAGATTTTCATCGACGCCAAAGCCCCGTATTACGAACTGGCAAACGACACGCCCAAGCTGACCGAAGAAGAATTTTTGGCACAATTCGGCGGCGAATAGGAAACCGGATACAGAGGTCGTCTGAAAACCCTCATTTCAGATTTTCAGACGACGTTGAATCAACCGCCCCGATAGTCGGAGAACCCTATGAACCTGTCCCCCGAACAAACCGCCGCCCAACTGCGCTGCCCGCATGACGAAGCGGGAACAGCGTTCGGGCAGATGATGAACCTGCGCAACCTGACACAGATTCTCGGTTCGTTTGAAGCGGTGCAGCTGCAAAACGGAGACCGCATCCTAGAAACGGGTTGCGGCAACGGCGGGCTGCTCGGCTACATTTTGTCGCAGGCAGAAAACCTGCATTACACAGGTTTGGAAATTTCCCCGTTAATGCACGCACAGGCGCAGGCATTCAATGCCCCGTTTCTCGAAGCAGGGCTGGCGGCTTACCGGCTGTACGACGGCGGCGCGCTGCCTTTTGCCGATGAAAGCTTCGACAAAATCGTTTCCGTCAATACCGTCTATTTTTGGGACGACGCGCCAAGCGTACTTTCGGAACTGAGCCGCGTGCTGAAATCCGGCGGGCGGCTATGCCTGAATTTCTGCGAAAAAGACTTTATGGCGAAACTGCCGTTTGCCGCGCACGGCTTCGCACTCTATGATGCCGCCGACATCCGCTCCCTGTCGGAAAACCTGCCGTTGCGCTGCATTCGGGAACAGCGAAGCCGCGATTGGGCGGTCAGCAAAAGCGGCGATCTGGTGTGGAGGGAGTTTGTCATAGTTGTCTTTGAAAAATACTAAGCATCAGGGTCGTCTGAAAACCCGAAATTCAGTTTTCAGACGACCCGATTAAAAAACACAGTTACTTTCACAAATAATTGGAGAATCACCATGTCTTCAGGACTCGTTACAGCGGCGTACATCGTAGCCGCGATACTGTTCATCTTCTCGCTGGCGGGGCTGTCCAAGCAGGAAACCGCCAAGCAGGGCTGTTATTCCGGCGTAGCGGGGATGGCGGTCGCCTTGTTCGTTACCGTGTTTTCCGAAAACACCCACGGACTGGGCTGGATCATCATCGCCATGCTGATTGGCGGCGCCATCGGCATCTACAAAGCCAAAAAAGTAGAAATGACCGAAATGCCCGAGCTGATTGCGCTCTTGCACAGCTTCGTCGGCTTGGCAGCGGTTTTGGTCGGCTTCAACAGCTATATCGAGCCGGGCAACGTTTCGCACGATATGCACACCATCCATCTGGTCGAAGTCTATTTGGGCATCTTCATCGGCGCAGTAACCTTTACCGGCTCGCTGGTCGCATTCGGCAAGCTCAACGGCAAAATCAGCAGCGCGCCGTTGCAACTGCCCGCCAAACACAAGCTCAACCTCGCCGCATTGGTTTTATCCTTTATCCTGATGCTGGTGTTCGTATCCGTTGACGGCAGCAGCTTCATCCTCATCCTGATGACCCTGATCGCCCTCGCATTCGGCTGGCACTTGGTCGCCTCCATCGGTGGTGCAGATATGCCCGTGGTCGTATCCATGCTGAACTCCTACTCCGGCTGGGCGGCCGCAGCGGCAGGCTTCATGCTCTCCAACGACCTGCTCATCGTCACCGGCGCACTCGTCGGCTCCAGCGGCGCGATTCTGTCCTACATCATGTGTAAAGCCATGAACCGCTCCTTCATCTCCGTCATCGCAGGCGGCTTCGGTACCGACGGTTCCGCCGCAGCCTCAGGCAGCCAAGAAGTCGGCGAATACCGCGAAGTCAAACCCGCCGAAGTCGCCGAAATGCTCAAAAACGCCCACAGCGTCATCATTACCCCGGGCTACGGTATGGCAGTGGCGCAGGCACAATACCCCGTTGCCGAAATCACCGAGCTTTTGCGTAAAAACGGCGCCGAAGTACGCTTCGGCATCCACCCCGTCGCCGGCCGCCTGCCCGGTCATATGAACGTACTGCTCGCCGAAGCCAAAGTCCCCTACGACATCGTGTTGGAAATGGACGAAATCAATGACGACTTCCCCGAGACCGACGTAGTGCTGGTCATCGGCGCGAACGACACCGTCAACCCCGCCGCCCAAACCGACCCGAACAGCCCGATTGCCGGCATGCCCGTATTGGAAGTGTGGAAGGCAAAAGAAGTCGTCGTCTTCAAACGCTCGATGAACACCGGCTACGCAGGCGTACAAAACCCGCTGTTCTTCAACGAAAACAGCGTGATGTGCTTCGGCGACGCGAAGAAAACCGTTGACGAAATTTTGGCGGAATTGAAGAAATAACATCTGAAGCCAAGACAAAAGGTCGTCTGAAAACCTGATTTCAAGGTTTTCAGACGACCTTTTTTGGTAATGAAGCCAGATACAATGCTCTGTTTTTATTTGAATATATAATATTGAGGGATATAAAAAAATACTTCATATCAAAATCGTTTTAGATTACATTGTTTGCTAGAATAATTGATAACCAATTAACGTGTAACAGGTAATAAAAAGTTATGGGACAACACAAAAATAAACCAAATAACTCCAAAAAAAAGCCAAATGGTCTCAGGAAAAGGCTCAATAGTGCTTCAAATATGACTGTAATGTTGATTGCAGGAGTCATTTCAATTGAATTAATGTATTTGCTAATTCAATATTTTCCTAAGTGGATTTCTCTCACGGATAAAGTTCAAGAATCCGCAGGTTATTGGAATTTTCTTATTGTGTTGATTTCTGTTCCTGTCGCTTTGGTTGTTTGGCATTTTCGCGATGAAAACAACAGACAGCAAATCGAGAACCAGCGTAAAGACATTAATCTGAAAGAATTTCAAAAACTGTCCGAATGGGTCAGCGGCGCGCATTTGCCGGAAATAAAAACGGTCAATAAAACTACAAACAAGCGTAATTTAAAAAGCAATGATGAACTTGCCAGGCTATTAACGCTGCCCATTGAATATACTACGGAAGAGACAGAAGAATATAGTAAGAAACCTGAGACCACCGATTTCGATACATTCAGCAAATGGGACGGCGCAGTCGCTTTGCAGATTTCCGCTATCTATAATCTACTGCCGTTTTTTCGAGGCGATTACGGCGAAAGTTTCCGTCGTCCCGCATTCAACCTATTAAAATCTGCTTGGCAGGCGATGCAGCAGGATAGTTTGAAGAAATTGGAAAAGAAGAATTTATCTGATGAAGCACGGAAGGACATCATTGATGAATTGCAGCAGAAAGCAAGAAGCCCAATGGGTGTAGCTTTAACCCATGTATTATTGAGTTTAAATCAGGAAAACAAGCAACTCAGTTTGAGGGATTTTCCCGAAATGCTGTCTAATATTTGCTTGGCTGGGATGAATTTTCATTTAAGTGTGGTGAGTGAAATTGCTAGAGATAAGGGTTTATCAAACTTAGATTTGAGAGGGGCGGATTTTCGGGGAATTGTGTTTATCGGAGCTAAACTTCAAGGATGCCGCCTAACGGGAGCTAAGTTGGATGGAGCCAACTTGTGGGCAGCTACGCTGCAAAATATTCATTTAGTAGGGACTGATTTACAAAATGCTGTTTTGATTGATGCTAATTTACAAAATGCTGATTTGAGTTACGCCAACTTACAATACGCCAACTTAAAAAATGCGGATTTGTCATCTGCTAATTTAAAAGCATGTAACTTTGGATGGGAAAAATTAAAGGATAATGGGCAGTTGTCTTCTGCGAAAATAACGATATATGATTTTATCAAAAGAATTTATCCTGATTGGAAAAAAGAAAATGATCTTAATTGGGAAGTTTTGACGAAAGATGAGCAAACGAAAGCAATGCAACAATTCTGTGATGAAACAGGGATATTGATTTTTGATAACAATGGAAAACGACAAATAATGCCTTCTCTTTAGGAAGGTAAAACCTGACTTTAATCGTAACTCATCCCTCAAAGGTCGTCTGAAACCGAAAACTTAGTTTCAGACGACCTTTTCTTATAAACAAATCACGCCAAACACCCACCGCCGTCATTCCCGCGTAGGCGGAAATCCATTGGAAATTTTAAGAAACTGATGTTTGAAAAACAGTTGTCGAGATTTAAAAGTAGATTCCCGCCTGCGCGGGAATGACGGTAGCTGGGCAGAAATCTATGCCACGACATGCAGCCTACCCCCTCTCCCGTCCGGCGGGAGAGGGTTGGGGAGAGGGTGGCTCTATGGGCTGCGCGAATTTGATTCTGCCTCAATCCGCAAAGCCACCCCCATCCTAACCTTCCCCCGCCAGACGGGGGAAGGGACAGGTTGCCGTTGCTGCACAACAAGTAGCGTGGGCTTTGCCCACGAAACTTGCTGTATGTTCATTCGAAGGATAGCTGTGTTTTTATTCATTTCGTGGGCGAAGCCCTCGCTACTTGAGTAACTCCAAGCCTGCGTTGGTTGAATAAACGAGGTCGTCTGAAACCAAAATCCCATTTTCAGACGATCTCTCTTCATCCTTCCGCAAAGTCTTTAACACTCAAACGGCGCAATTTCAAAAGGACAATTTACCGCAAGCCGTTTGCGTCCAGCCATTTCTCCAAGTCTTCGGCGCTGATTTTGCCGCCGTTTTCTTCCAAATCAAGTTTGTTGACTTGTTTGCCTTTGCTGTATTTCGCGAGGACGGGCGTGCCGCCGAGTTTGTATTGTTGGCGGAACGCGGTCCATGCTTCTTTGTCTTGGTGCAGGCGGTGGACGTTGACGAAGTAGATTTTGCCGTTCAGGTTGCGGCTGGCGATGTAGCGTTTGAACATAGGTTCGAAGGCGTTGCAGTCGCCGCAGCTTGGTCTGCCGATGTAGGCGTAAACGGTGTCTCCGTTGGCGACGCGTTTTTTGAAGCTTTCGACGGTCAGGCTGTTGAGGTGGAAGTAGATGTCGGAATATGTGTCTTCCAGCCGCTTGGTGTTTTCGGCGGAAAGGCGCATGGCGGTTTGCGCTTCGGACAGGCTGTTTTTCAGGGCTTCGGTTTCGCGGTCGGCGGCGCAGGAACACAAGAGCAGCGCGGCGGTCAGGACGGGCAGGATTTTCATGATTCGGCTCCTTGGTTGCGATAGGGAAAGTATACGCTTTTCGCGGCGTCGGGGTCGTCTGAAACTTGGGAAACGTCTTTTTTCAGACGACCTTTTGATGTATGGCAATGGGCGGGTGACGTTGCGTTGTGTAGCGTGGGATTTGCTCGTGATGGGTTGGGGGAGGGCGTCGGTTTGCTGCGGGTTGAAGCCATCCCCTGCAAAACGGTAGAATGACGACAGTTTGACAGACGGTTTGCGCCGATTTCGGGCGCGCCGTTCCTATATCGATATAAACCATCCAATCAAAGGAAACCTTCATGACGACATTCCCCATCGCGCGCGCGGGCGATAAGACACTCGAAATCCAAGGCAAAATGGCGAACCGCCACGGCTTGATCGCCGGTGCGACCGGTACGGGTAAAACCGTGACCCTGCGCCGTATGGCGGAAGCCTTCAGCAGCGAGGGCGTTCCCGTATTTTTGGTTGACGTCAAAGGCGATTTGTCGGGCATCGCGCAAGCGGGTGCTGCCAGCGGCAAAGTGGGCGAACGCATTGCCGAGTTTGGCTTAGGCGAGCAATGGCTGCAAAGCTTCCCCGTGCGCTTTTGGGATGTTTACGGCGAAACCGGCATTCCGGTGCGTGTAACCGTTTCGGAAATGGGCCCGCTGCTGCTGGCGCGTTTGATGAACCTGAACGACACGCAGGAAGGCTTGTTGAACCTTGTGTTCAAAGTTGCCGACGATAAAGGCTGGCACATTCTGGATTTGAAAGACCTGCGCAGTATGCTGAAACACGTTTCCGACCACGCTTCGGAATACCGCACGCACTACGGCAACGTCTCCGCCGCCAGTATCGGCGCGATTCAGCGTCAGCTTTTGACGCTGGAGAACGAAGGTGCGGAAAAATTCTTCGGCGAGCCGTCGCTCAATTTGCAAGATTGGATGCAGACCGACAACGGCAAAGGCGTCATCAATGTCCTCAATTCGGAAAAACTGATGCGCTCGCCGCGTATGTACAGCGCGTTTTTGCTGTGGATGTTGGCGGAATTGTTTGAAACCCTGCCCGAAGTCGGCGATTTGGACAAACCGAAATTCGTGATGTTCTTCGACGAAGCACATTTGATGTTCGACAACGCCGCCAATGCGCTGGTGGAACAGGTCGAGCAAGTCGTGCGCCTGATCCGTTCCAAAGGCGTGGGCGTGTATTTCGTGACCCAAAACCCGCTCGATTTGCCCGACACCATCCTCGGACAGCTCGGCAACCGCGTGCAACACGCCCTGCGCGCCTTCACGCCGCGCGACCAAAAAGCGGTTAAAGCCGCTGCCGAAACCTTCCGCAGCAACCCGAATATCAAAGTTGCCGAAGCGATTGCCGAACTGGGCGTCGGCGAAGCGCTCGTTTCCTTCCTTGACGAAAAAGGTATGCCCGAGCCGGTAGAGCGCGCGCTCGTCCTGCCGCCGCAATCTTCCTTGACCCCGCTTGCCGCCGAAGAGCGCAACCGCTTGTTCCAAAACGATGATTTGTATCCGACTTATAAAGACATGGTGGACAATTATTCCGCCTTTGAAGCCTTAGCCGAAGCCGACAGTCAGGCTGCGGCGGAGAAAGAGGCGGCAGCGGCGGCAAAAGAGCAGGAAAAAGCGCAAAAAGCCGCTGAAAAAGAAGCCGCCAATGCCGACCCAGGCATACTCGGCGGACTGCTCGGTGGCTTGAGCGGCGGGCGTAAAAAGTCAGGACAGGGCTTGGGCTACAACGTTGCCGACGCTATCGGCAGCCAAATCAACCGCCAAGTGACCAACGCCATTTCCCGCAGCGTGATGGGCATTATTAAAAATATGTTTAAAAAATAAGGCGTAAAAAGAAGGCAAAGGTCGTCTGAAAGCCTGAAAATCGGTTTTCAGACGACCTTTTATAGTGGATTAACTTTAAACCAGTACGGCGTTGCCTCGCCTTAGCTCAA
>CAUVJL010000046.1:0-17734 GCA_963552075.1 uncultured Neisseria sp. | reverse complement strand
ACGCCCGATTTGACGATGCGCTACTGTCCTATTTTGATTTTAATTGACTATAAAAAAGGAATATGATGAATCAGCCTAAAATTAAAGCATATTGGAAATCTGCCGCTATGCTGCTGGTTGCATTTGGCGTACAAACACTCTTGTTTTTATTATTGCTTTACATGTATGTTTTAGATAAAGGAAATCCGTCCGTTTTAGAGATATCGGGCAGTGTTTTGATTTTCGCTTCCCATGCACTACCCGCCATGCTGCTATGCACCCTTGTCGCGAAACGTTTGTGCTTGCGGCGCAGCGTAGTAGGAACGCTGTTGTTTGCATTGCTTTCAGCGGCAGGTGTGGTACTTACGATTGCGGCATCTGAAGGGATATTGATGCTGATATATCAGCGTTCAACGACATTGGATTGGCAAATGTACACCGGAGTTGGAATAATGGGTGCAATTGCAGGCGCGATTGCTTCTTTGCTGTTGCCAAGGTCGTCTGAAAACAAATCCCTCAATATAGTGGGTTAAATTTAAATCAGGACAAGGCGACGTACAGATAGTACGAAACCGATTCACTTGGTGCTTCAGCACCTTAGAGAATCGTTCTCTTTGAGCTAAGGCGAGGTAACGCCGTACTGGTTTAAAGTTAATCCACTATAGTTTTGACGATTGTATTTTGGACAGATATTGGCGCCATAGACTAAAGGTCGCCTGAAACCTAGTTTCAGACGACCTTTTTCCTTAATAAAGATGGACAGTTTGCCTTCTATACAATCCGCTGAACTAGCCTGCCAGTTGCGGGAAAATAGATTTCAATCCTGCGACGATGATTTCTACGGAAACGGCGGCAAGCATCATGCCCATGATGCGGTTGAGGATGGTCAACCCTGTCGTGCCCAGTTTTTTGCTGATTCGCCCGGCGACGATGAGGATAGCGTAGCAAATCAGGCTGACGAGGAAGCCTGCGGTGAGGATCAAAGCAATAT
Organism: uncultured Neisseria sp.; assembly: GCA_963552075.1. Taxonomy (GTDB): domain Bacteria; phylum Pseudomonadota; class Gammaproteobacteria; order Burkholderiales; family Neisseriaceae; genus Neisseria. Next base: position 16,764 of record CAUVJL010000046.1, on the reverse strand, counting down.
CGCTGTAATTTTTGGCGGCTGAGGCGTAGATGATGACGGTAGAGATACCGCCCGGACCGATGGTGATGGGGATGGCGACGGGAACGACGGCGATGGCTTTGGCGTTTTTCTGGATGTGTTGTACAACGCCCTCTTCTTTGTCTCCACCGATATTTTGTTTGGCGGGGTTGTCATTGCCGTTCATCATGGAGATGGCGATAAGCAATACCAAAATACCGCCGCCGACTTGGAAGGAACCGACGCTGATGCCCAATATTTTCAACAACATCCCGCCCGTCAAGGTGAAGACGGCAATGACGATGAAGACGGCAAGCGCAGCGGTGCGGGCGATGCGGCGTTTTTCTTTGGTACTGTGATCCTGCGTCAAATCGAGGTAAATCGAAAGCGCGCTGAACGGGTTGATCAGTACAAGGAAGGCAACCAAAAGTTTGCCGATTTCTACACCTAATTCCATTTTTTATTCCCTTATTGGTTTTTTGTAGAGACGTTTACGTCCGCTTTGTCGTTGAATTCGTAGCGGCGTTTGGTTTTGTGCTCGCTGGAAATACCCATGAGCAGCGCAAGTACGGTCATGATGGAGAGTGTTGCAGTGCCGCCATAGCTGACCAACGGCAGGGGAACGCCGACAACGGGCAAAATGCCGCTGACCATGCCCATGTTCACAAAGGCGTAGCAGAAAAAGGTCATGGTCAATGCGCCGGCAAGCGTGCGGCTGTAAAGCGATTGGGCTTTGGCGGCAATCAGCAGTCCGCGCGTCAGGATAACGAGGTAAACCAGCAGCAGCAAGATGTTGCCGATCAAACCGAATTCTTCGCCATATACGGCAAAAATGAAGTCGGTCGTGGACTCTGGAATGTAATCCAAATGCGTTTGTGTGCCGTTGAGCCAGCCTTTCCCCCAGACACCGCCCGAACCGATGGCAATCATGGACTGGATGATGTGGTAGCCTGCGCCCAAAGGGTCCTGCGTCGGGTCAAACAGCGTCAGGACGCGGGTTTTCTGATAGTCGTGCATCCCGTAGTTCCATAAAAGCGGCAATGCGGCAACGAAGGCGACGATGGCGGCAAAGATGACTTTCCACGGCAGACCTGCGAAAAAGACGATGAAAATACCCGATGCCATAATCAAAACCGCCGTGCCCAAGTCAGGCTGTTTCAAAATCAGCGCAACGGGGATGAGGATTAAAAGCATGGCAATGATGTAGTGAAACCATTTCAGACGACCTTCGTGCCGCTGGAAGTACCAAGCGACGGTCATGGGCAGGACGATTTTCATGATTTCGGAAGGCTGGATGCGCGTGAACCCCAGTTCCAACCAGCGTGTAGAGCCATTGACGGTTACGCCCGCAACTTCGACGGCGACAAGCAGCAACACGCCAATCAGGTACATCGGCAGCGCAACCTTTGCGGCATCACGCGGCTTGAACGAGGCGACAAACCACAACAGGGCGAAGCCGACGACCGTATGCAGGGTTTTATGTTCAAGCTGGCCGAAATCCTGCCCGTCCGCCGAATAGAGCAAAAACAGGCTCATGATGTAGATGGCGAGCATGGGGAAAAACAGCCACGGGTCTATCGGAGCAGATACGGTGCGCTTAATTTTCGCCCACATTCCGACCGTTTCATTCATGATTTGCTTCCTCCTGTTTCAGACCGTAGGCTTTTTGGAATATGGTCGGCGGTTGGGGTTGTGTGCGGTGTTGTTGCGGTTCGGGCATTCCGCCTGCGTCGGGGTCGTCTGAAAACTGCTGCGGCTTGACGTTGAGCATATAAAAATCGGTCAGGCTGCGGGCAAGCGGTGCGGCGTAGGCACCCCAGCCGCCGTTTTCCAGAATCACGGCGATAGCAATTTCAGGCTTCTCTAAGGGGGCAAACGAGATAAACCACGCATGGTCGCGGTGTTGCTCGCGCAAGGCTGCGGCGTTGTAACGACCGCCCTGCTTGATTTGCACAACCTGCGCCGTGCCCGTTTTGCCGCCCATGCTGTAAGTCAATCCGCCGCCGATGCGGTGTGCCGTACCGCCCGGTTTCAAGACTTTCTCCATTGCCTGTTTGACGTATTCGAAATTGTCTTGTTTGAACGGGATTTTGTATTCGGGATTGGGATTGATACGCGTGATTTTGCGTTTGTCGAAATCCAACAATTCTTTCACCAAATGCGGTTGATAAACCACGCCGTTATTGGCAAGCGAAGCGGTGGCGTGTGCCATTTGCAGCGGGGTGTAGGCGTTGTAACCCTGCCCGATGCTGACCGAGACCATCTCGCCTGCGCGCCATTCTTTGGCGGTAGGATCGGACGATTTGGCAAAGCGTTTCGCCTTCCATTCGCGGCTAGGCAAAACGCCCGTATATTCGCTGGGCAGGTCGATGCCGGTTTTTTTACCGAACCCGAATTGCGCTAAATATGGCGATGCTTTGTCTATGCCCATTTCGTAGCCCAAGCGGTAGAAAAAGGTATCGGACGACACCTGTATCGCTTTGCTCAAATTTGCCGAACCGTGACCGCTGCGTACGGAATCTCGGAAAACGTGGCGGCTGCCGGGAATGCTCCATGCGCCGGGCGCGGGAACGACCGTCGTTTGGGTAATTTTGCCGCTTTCCAGCAAAGCCATGCCCATAAACGGCTTAAACGTCGAGCCCGGTGGGTACAAACCTTGCGTTACACGGTTGACCAACGGTTTTTTCCAGTCATCATTCAAGGCTTTCCAAGTTTCGCTGTCGATGCCGTCGATAAAGAGATTGGGATCGAAAGAAGGTTTGGAAACGAAAGCCAATACCGTACCGTCTTGCGGATTGATGGCGACAATTGCCCCGCGCCTGTCTCCCAATATTTTGTCCGCCTCTTGTTGCATACGGATGTCCATGCCCAAGCGCAAAGTTTGCCCCATGCGCGACGGCACGTTTTTCAAGACGCGCACAATATTGCCGTAAGCGTCTTTTTCCACTTCTTGATAGCCGGGCGCACCATGAAGCTGTGGTTCGTAAAATTTTTCCAGCCCCGATTTGCCGATGTGCGTGCTGCCGCGATAGAGCGCAGTCAAGCCCTCTTCTTCCAAAATTTCCTGATCTTTGTCGCTGATGCGCCCGATATAGCCTAAAAAGTGTGAAGTCAGCTTGCCATAAGGATACTCGCGGAAAGTGCGCGAATTGACTTCTACGCCTTTAAATTCATTAAGATGCACGGACAATTTTGCCGCTTCTTCATCTGTCAGGCGCAGCTTGAGCGGGATATTTTCAAATTTTCGGTAGCTTTCGCGGTATTTGTGGAAACGCTTCAAATCGGTAGGCGTAATATCGACATACTTCCGCAGGGCTTCGATGACATCCTCCATCTTACCCTCAATACGGCTGGGGATGACTTCCAGCGAAAACACGGGATAGTTTTTTGCCAACGGTACGCCGTTGACATCTACGATTTCGCCGCGGACGGGCGGAGTCGGAATTAATGTGATGCGGTTGCTGGATGCCTGTCCGGAAAAATCGTCATGCCGGAACACCTGCAAATAGACAAACCGCGCCACCAATGCGGCAAACAAAACCACAATCAGGATAAACGCTACCAGCAGACGCAATAAAGAATCGGCTTGCGCCGCCTTTGCAGTCTGTGTTTTACCGCCACCGCCATTTTTCAGACGACGTTTCATAGTATTCAGTATGGACATGGTTTCACGTTATCTGTTGGCGCGATAAAAATTGGTCAGCACCAGCATCAACTGGCTCAAGAAAGGCCAAAGCAGCGCGCCTGCCAAAGGCGCGATGAAACTTTGCCAAGTAATGATTTGGTTGTTGAGGAACAGGCGCGCCGCCACCAAGACCGCCTGATGGCAGAACAATGCTGCCAATACCGCCCCGATCTGCATGATGTGGCCGTAGAGCATGATTTGACGGCGCGTGTTCAAGACGAAATACACCATGACCGTATAAGACAATGCGTGCAGCCCCAAAGTCGCTGCCGTTGCGGCATCGACTATCAAGCCGAGCAAAAACGCAATGCCCATGCCGACGCGTTGGGGATGATGCATAGACCAATAAAGCAGCATCAGCGCAGTCAGTTCGGGCAGCCAAAAAAACACATCAAAGGGGAAAGGCATGAAATCGACAAGCATGGTTACGGCAAAACTTGCCGCAATCACACCGACGGGCATGGCACGGTAGGAATCGTCAAAATCGTTCATGAATGATTTATTTGGAAGAATGGGAAGAAGACAGAACCAAAACAAAGCGGCTGCGGCGCAAGGCGGCAAACGGGGTCAGTTCTGTGTCGTAATAAGGCGTACCGGAAGCACGGACGACTTTATCCACGCGGGCTACGGGAATACCTGCCGGATAAATGCCGTCCAAGCCGGAGGTAATCAAAACATCATGCGGCTTCAAATCCGATCCTGTCGGAAAATAGCGTAAATCCAAACCCACACCGTTGCCGTAGGCGAGATTGCGTTCGCCCGTACGCTCAACGGCAACAGGGACGATACTTTGCGCAGCCGCCATCAGCTCGACTTCCGCGCTGTTTGCGTGAACCAATGTAATCCGCCCGATTAAGCCGTTTTGGTCGATAACGGCATCGCCTGCCGCCACTCCTTCGCCACTGCCTTTATTGATAATCAAACGTTCGGATAGCGGGTCTTTGCCACTGGACAATACCTCAGCGCCTATGACATTGCTTATGCCTTTTTGCTGCAAGCCGTATAGCTTTTTCAGCTCCTGCAATTCGCTCAGGTTGACCTTATCGCGTTGAAGCTGGATTTTCAGACGACCGTTTTCCTCCAAAAGGAGACGGTTTTGTTCCAACAGCTCGGTTTGTGATTGAGATTGGTTGGAAAAATATTGATAGAGACGGACCGGCTGGTTTGCCAGCCATTGCACCGGATAAAGAATCTCCGCCGCCGCAGTGCGCACGGGCTGCATCAGGTTGAAACGGCCGTCCGCCACCATAATGCCGGCGCCCAGCAAAAGATACGCAATAAAACGAGGCAACAGCTTTTGGCCCTTTGCCTCGTCAAACCGTAAAGAAGAATGTTCCATTTCAGCCTGCCTTACGGGTTATCCACAAAGACGGCATTCCATTTGCCGATATAATCCAAGGCTTTGCCCGCACCATAAGCCACACAGTTCAAAGGCTGGTCGGCAATACCGACAGGCAGCCCCGTCGCATCCGCCAAAACCGTATCCATGCCGTGCAACAGTGCGCCGCCGCCTGTCAGCATAATACCCCTGTCGGCAATATCGCCGGCCAACTCAGGCGGAGCCTGTTCCAATGCAAGGCGTACGGCGCGGATAATCTGATTAACCGTTTCGCTCAAAGCCTCGCGCACCTCTTCCGAAGTAATGGCAATCGATTTGGGCGTACCTTCCGCCAAATCACGTCCTTTAATCCGCATAGCGGTTTCGGTTGCAAAACCTGAGGCTGAACCGATTGTTTTCTTCAATTCCTCAGCCGTCGCTTCACCAATCAACACGCCGCGATGACGGCGCAGATAATGCACGATGCTCTTATCAAACTCATCGCCTGCCGCGCGGACGGAGGCGGAATAAGCCATACCGCCCAACGACAAAATGCCGATTTCCGTTGTGCCGCCGCCGATATCCACCACCATCGAACCGGCAGTATCCTCAATCGGCAAGCCTGCACCCAAAGCAGCCGCCATCGGCTCCTCAATCAAATGTACGGAAGATGCACCTGCGGCAAACGCAGAATCCAAAATCGCCTTGCGTTCCACTTGAGTTGCCCCGCCCGGCACGCAGATCACTACGCGCGGCGGCACAACCGAATTACCTTGTATTGCTTTTTTAATCAACATGCCCAGCATACGCTCGGCAATCGTAAAATCAGCAATCACCCCGTCCCGCATAGGACGGACGATTTCAATATTGCGCGGTGCGCGCCCCTGCATTTTCTTGGCTTCCGTACCCACAGCGACAATCTTGCTTTTACCGCCCGTACCCGATTGAACCGCCACCACAGACGGTTCGTCCAAAACAATGCCTTTACCACGCACATAAATCAACGTGTTCGCCGTACCCAAATCAATGGCGATATCGTTGGAGAAAAAACGGGATAAAAAACGAAACATAAAATACCTGAATATCGGCCCAGCACCGATTTTATTTAATTGTTATTCAAAATATTAAAAACATGGAAACAACGCCTTTTCAGACGACCTCCCCACTCCCCGTATGAAACGCATGGCGAAATCACACGCCGTTTGAGTAGTTTTCGGTTATAATTCCTCGTTTCATCGAAGAAGAACGCAATGATACCCCAATAAAGGGGCGTTTGCTATCAGACAAGGATTTTTTATGGCTTTAAGCTTAACCGATGTGGAAAAAATCGCCAAACTCTCACGCCTTTCGCTGACCGAGGAAGAAAAAGGCAAAACCCTCTCAGAATTGAACGACATTTTCGCCATGGTCGAAAAAATGCAGAGCGTGAATACAGACGATGTCGAGCCGATGGCACACCCCCACGAAGCCGCCCTGCGCCTGCGCGAAGATACAGTTACCGAAACCGACCATGCCGCCGAATATCAAGCCGTCGCCCCTGAAGTGCGCAACCGCCTGTATATCGTGCCTCAGGTAATTGAAGAATAGATGGAGTTTATCCTTTAGGAAAACCGACAATGAATAAATTTTTGACCACATTATTACTTGGCGTACTCACGGTTAACGCCTACGCTATGCCTAAGGATGACAACAACCCTAAATCCTCTGTATTGCCTGTTGTTCATTCCGAGCAAGCCGTGCATTTGTATGACTACGAAACACCTGATGGGAAATACAGCGCATCACTCTATCCGAACAGTATCAAAAATCTCGGTAATGGTTGGTATTCAACCATTACACGGCATCAATCTGCGGGTTCAGGCAAACATGCCCATATGCTGATTTTAGATTGGGTACATTGCCAAGAACCCAAACAATCTGTTATGAGCGCGATTGCCCTGTTTGACAAAAACGGACAACTTGAAGAGCGTATCGACGTTCACAATTACAATAGTCCCGACAAAATGCCGCAAGAAGCCATTGAGCAGCTGAAAAAGGAAGATTCCAGCGAAACAATGCACAGTGACAAAATGGTGGAAACCGTTTGTAGCCGCGTAAAATAAAAATGTAAGTTATTTTACCTAGTTTAAATATTTGCAGCTTCAGACGACCTGAAAAGGAATTTCTGTGAAACAAGCCTTCATTTATACTGACGACAAGTCCCAGAAATTTTGGATTATCAATTCCGATGGTAGCGACATCATGGTCAATTTCGGCAAACTTGGTGCAACCGGACGTTACCAAATTACCGAATACGACGATGAAATCGAGTGTCAAAAAGCTGCTGACAAGCTCATTACGCAAAAGACCAAAAAAGGCTACAAACCTGCTCCTGATTTTAATTTCATCGACCACTTTTATTTTGACGATGAAGATTTCGGTCCACATCGCAAAACCTCGCATCCACACTTCGTCCGATACTTAACCGATGATTTCTATTATGACTGCGGTGACGAAGAGGCTCCATTTGGCAGTAACGAAGGCAGTGATGCGTTGTATGAGCTTGCACAAACCTTCCGCAAAAATGCCGATCTGGAAATATTGGCTTTTCCGCAGAAATTGATTTGTGAATATTGGGGTATGGATTACCTGCCGCCTCAAGCAGACCAAACTGCCAAAAGCATTGAAGAACTGTGTAAACAACAGGAAACTGAAGTTTACCAATCCGATAGAGTGATTATTGCTGCTACATTCGGCAGCATTAAAATTACAGGTCGTCTGAAACCTGAATTGCAGCAACTTGCCCTACTTACCATGCAGAGGCTTGACATATTGGCACAACTACGCGGTTGGTGTTTTGCTGGTACTTTGTCTGAGATCAATCAACAAATGGCAGATGACTTGCAACGTTTTGCTGTTGCACAGGTGAACCATTTTCAGACGACCTAACTATGAAACATCAGCGTGCCGAGCCTGTATACACAATGTCTCCCAAGCGACTCATCAAGATACTGGGCTACCTGCGTGAATATGCTCAACAGTGGAATAAAGCATACGAAGAAATCGCGGAGCAAGTCTGTCATGCATTTGCCGATACCCAACTAAAGAACGGAATCGGAATATTGGAAGCCGACTGCGTGGATGACTGGATGGATACCAATAATCCGGAACGTTGCCGCTATCGTGCTGAAGATGAACGGGATTATTGGGAAAATGTCCTTTTTCAAGGACACCGCGTAGGAGAAATTCCACGTTTTAATCCCTGTTCCGCCATCACATTTATGGATAGTATAGGCAGGCATTTCGCCCTACCATATTACTTGCTTTGGGCATTACAAGACCCTGACGGTATGATTGCCGATACATTGGCTTATGCCTTGGAGAACAGCTATTACACCGATGAACTGCTGCTCAACGCTGCTCAACAACGTGCTTTGTTGAATACAGTCCGTTTTCTAGTGGAAATAACGGCAAATACCTACGACGACGGCTACTCTTCATATATTGACAGCCCATGGCAGGCTGCATTTGAACACTTAAATCAAATATTGTCAGATGCCAATATTTTACCCGATAAAAACTAAGCCTTCCAAAAGAAGGTCGTCTGAAAGAACAAGTACGGTTACAAAACAGTTCTGTTTCGCATACGAATAGAATAGACAAAATGCACGACGCAAAGGAACCTCATGCCCATCGAGCAACAACACCTGCACACAGTTGCCGTTAGCCACATCCACCAATGTTTCAACCATATCAAGCAACAGGTTGAACAGGCAGGCAAAGAAGTTGCTGCGTATTATTTCTATGTGGTGGACGACTTTTTTGCCGCAGGCAACGCTGCGATTACCCATCAGGATTTAGAAGCCTTTGCTGCCAAGCACAGGAAAAAATACAAAAACTGCACCATCCTGCAAGCGATTTGGGATGGCAGATGCACACTTTATGAAGGCAAAACCGAAATCCAGAATGCTTCAGATAACTGGCTGGAAAACCAAAGCGAGCTCTACCAAGTTGCATACCGCAGCATAGAAAATCTAGGTGAGGATGACGACACCTATCAGCAAAAACGCACCGAATATGAAAAAGTCCTGATAGCCGCACTACAACAATGCGACCAAGAAGGCCTGTTCGGCAACCGCGCCGAAAACGGTATATTGCTGTTTGCATTTTATATTGATGATTATGATGAAAATGATGAACAATCACTGCTTTACCGTTCCGCCACGCAACTCAACCAACCGGATACTTACCAAAAATTAATAGGTTGATGTTTTCAGACGACCCTGAAATCAGCCTACACCATTAAACTATTCAAAATCCCACTTATTTAAACTAAAAGACTCTTATGACCCAATACACCCTCAAACAAGCTAGCCAACTGCTGCAATCTAAACAAATCTCCGCCGTCGAACTGGCAACCGAATACCTCGCCGCCATTGCTGCGCAAAACCCGGCTATCAACGGTTACATCACCCTCGACCAAGACAAAACCCTCGAAGAAGCCCGTGCCGCCGACGCGCGTATCGCGCAAGGTAATGCTACTGCACTCACTGGCGTACCCATCGCCTATAAAGATATTTTCTGCCAAACAGGCTGGCGCAGTGCGTGCAGCTCCAAAATGTTGGACAATTTCGTTTCACCCTACACTGCCACCGTCGTACAAAACCTGCTCAATGAAGGTATGGTAACGCTCGGTCGTACCAATATGGACGAGTTTGCCATGGGCTCGACCAACGAAACCTCGTTCTACGGCGCGACCAAAAACCCGTGGAATCTTGAGCACGTCCCAGGCGGCTCGTCCGGCGGTTCCGCAGCCGTTGTTGCCGCACGCCTTGCCCCTGCCGCGCTCGGTTCAGACACCGGCGGTTCTATCCGCCAGCCTGCTTCACACTGCGGCATCACCGGCATCAAACCCACCTACGGCACGGTTTCCCGCTTCGGCATGGTTGCCTACGCATCCAGTTTCGACCAAGCAGGTCCGATGGCTCAAACCGCCGAAGACTGCGCGATTTTGCTCAATGCGATGGCAAGCTTCGACGAGCGCGATTCCACCAGCTTGGAACGCAGCAAAGAAGACTACACCCGCGACTTGGACAAACCGCTCAAAGGCATGAAAATCGGCCTGCCTAAAGAATATTTCGGCGAAGGCGCGGATGCCGATGTGCAGGCTGCTTTGCAAAACGTGATTAACCTTTTAAAAGCACAAGGCGCGGAAACCATTGAAGTTTCCCTGCCGCAAACCGCCCTGTCCATCCCCGCTTACTATGTCCTCGCTTCCGCCGAAGCCAGCACCAATCTTTCCCGCTACGACGGCGTGCGCTACGGCCACCGCGCAGCCCAATTCGGCGACCTAGAAGAAATGTACAGCAACACCCGCGCCGAAGGTTTCGGCAGCGAAGTCAAACGCCGCATCATGATCGGTACTTATGTGTTGTCGCACGGCTACTACGACGCCTATTACCTGAAAGCCCAAAAGCTGCGCCGCCTCGTTGCCAACGATTTTCAGACGGCCTTCGCGCAATGCGACTTCATCCTTGCTCCGACTGCGCCCACCGCCGCCCCCAAACTCGGCAGCGACATCCATGATCCCGTGCAGATGTACCTTTCCGACATCTACACCATCGCTGTGAATTTAGCCGGCTTGCCCGCCCTGACCCTGCCCGCAGGTTTCAGCAATAGCGGACTACCCATCGGCGTGCAATTTATCGGCAACCACTTCTCCGAAGCCAAAATCCTTGGTGCAGCGCATCAAGTGCAGTTGGCGAATGATTGGCATACGAAAGTGCCGGCGTAATGCTCTGCGTGGACACTCGCTGTTCACGCACTCTCGCCATATGAAACCAACTTTAGTTGACCTAAAATTTTTTTTTGTCATTTTCATTTAAGGAAACACAATGCCAATTTTAGATTTTAAGGAAATTCCTCCGCCGACTGCAAGAGAAGGTAAAAAGAGTAATGATTTAGATGCTTTTGAAAAATTTGCAGAAGAATTCTTTGTTGAAGTAAAAGGAGCTAAATTACTTGAAAGATGTAGCCGAGGTGCTGATGAAGGCATAGATTTAAAAATTGAATATAAAGGGGAGATATGCCTAGTAAGTTGTAAGCATTATGCTCATTCAGGTGAATCCGTTCGTAATGAAGTAACTAATGGTGGTCTTATTGATCTATTAATTCAGCATCAGTGTAAAAAATTTATTGGGTTTTATTCAACAATAACATCACAAAATCTCTACAATAAAATTTCTGGGAATTTTATAAATAATCAAGCCGTTGAATTATGCGGTCTGAGTTATGAATTATATTTTAGTTCTGATATTGAATCAGCAATGCTAAATGTAAATAACCCTCGCGGCTGGTTACTGGCTATGCGATATTTTCCAAACAGCTATATAAATCTTTTCCAAAGATTTTTTACTCCAATTGAATACTACAACGAGAATTCAAAAGAATTAAAGAAAAAAGGTAATGGATATATATTAGATGGACCATTTGGAAAATTTAGTAATCGTCCGAAGGGTGAAATTATCAAGGAAGCAAATGATGACTTAACATCAGAATTGCATAGTTATTTTTTCTATTTGGCAATTCAAGATGCTATTAATCTTTTCCCATACTATTTTGTTTATAGAAAAAATTCCAACCTAGATAGGTTATCCGTAAACGACATCTCCCCAGCATGGAATAATATTTTTGATAGAGAATATAGCAAAAATACAATATCTTGCGATATTCCTACTGTTGTTTGTGGAATATGGTCTATGTGGGATTACGAGAAGGCGTCTAAAAAACTTATGGAATATCGAGAGAGCACTCTCTCCTATCCTCGCTTTATAACCAAAGGTCCTTGTAAATATATTTTAGAAAGCGAAATTCCTTGTTTTAATTTAAATTTTGGATATATTTCACTACTTTTAAATAGTGAGCTTCGTAATTTATTTGCTCGTCTCATCGCTTTTTGTCCTGTTGGCGGCGCCAAAACAAACCTGAACATAACGACAGATGACGTAGTAAATTTTGATCCAAATAAAACAGGAAAATCAAATATTAAGTGGGGACTAGATTTCAGCAATCTTGAAGGATACAAGTGGCTTCGGGAAAGATTAAAAAACAAAAACGAGAAAGAATAATCATAGTTAAAGATAACGTGTCTACCCCACCTTGAGGTGACCTGCACTAAAATATCATGCTCCAATTGCAGGCTAAGCCTCCATACCGACGGTAACACACTTTCCGAACACGACTCTGCCTTGCAGGACTGCCACTCCTTCTTTGCCGACTACGAACAACACATAGGCAGTCTGAAAGAATACATCGCCCAAGAAATGCTCAGTACTGCACACGAACTAGAACTGCAACAGGACGAACCGCCTGCCGAGCCAATAACTGCTACCGAGCTTAAACACCGCGTATCGATATTCTCCCTGAACTTCTATGGCAATGGTAAATTCCGCGCTACACTTAGCGACGACGGCATTTTTTGGCATCATATTATTGATGTGAACGGTAACTTAGACGGTAGTTATGATGAAGTGGAATTAGACGGCTAAACGACATTTTTGGTTGTATTCAACCACACTATTACATTTGGATGGTATGGTTAAATAGCGGTCATCAACAATGCTTAGTTATAATTGATGAAATCCAAAGTAGAGAAATGGTATGAATTTGAAACTCATAAAAACCCAACGGCAACATTAAGAAACCGTCTAATTTCTAGCAGTCTGGAACTAACAAAATTACTAAAATAATGGAATATTACGATTACTTTTCCCCAAAATTTTGGCAATTCTTATGGGGTTTATGGCAGACAACGGGGCTGGAAATATCTACAAGCATTGTGTTATTTCTGCTGTACTGGCTCATCCTTTCTGTACTTGTTACGTACATTTTGTGGCGTAAACGTCCAAAAACGCCGCATTTTTGGCGAAAACATTTATTACTCAATAGCATTATCTGCCTACCTTTGAGTTTGTTTATCAACCTTGATTACATAGTCATGCGTTTTATTATGCCGGCTCGCAATCAAGCGGCATATTACGGACAGTTGACGTTGCATCCTCTGGAACAAACATTTGTTACATTATTTAATGTTATTTATTCTTACGAATGGCTGTTCCTCGTATCTGCTGTGGCTGCTGTGAATGTATTACTACTGGCTATTTGGCGTAAAAAGCTTTTTAAACAATCATCGCTATCCTGAATGCAAGCAGGTTTCTATGTATTAAGGAAACTTAAACTATGACTTGGGAAACAGTAATCGGCTTAATAATTTACGTCCATTTCAACACACAATCCAAAATTGCCAGCGGCACACCGACCGAATTTGGTACGGAATCTGATGTGTATACCTGCGTAGAGGGAAAGGTATAATGCCGGAGCAGTTTGTTTTTCCAGATTTCAAAACCGTATATAAGGATGCGCCGAAATTTCGAATCCAGCATTTGAAATTCTCCTTACGCAGGTTGTTTACACGGCGACAAGTCAAAGATTTTGAAAACTTTGTCAACGCCTCCGCGCCACACCGTACCTTTTTCCAAAGGCGGCCCCAAGATGCCTATCCGTTGATACACGCCTTTGTTGACCAACGCTTCAACAGACGGCGCAGGCTGCAAGTTATGAAAGAAGACCTGCTGACAGCCGAAAAACTGTTCGGGCAGGAAACGCTCGCCAATATGACGACGCGCAAATTCCATGTCGTTCTGGCGCATCTTTCAGACGACCTGACTTTATGGCTGAACCGAAACGATAATTGCGTGGATGAAGGAATGTGGTCGCTATCCTTACGCGACAACGAAGGAAAACGTCTCTACATGACAACCTTCGCCTTAGTTGACAGCAAATTGCTGGCCGCTTCTATCCAAGGCCCCGCAGGGGAAGAAGCTAAAGACCTTGTCCGCAGCCTAACCAAACAACTCCACGGTCTGCGCCCGCAACAGCTGATGGTAACCGCCCTGCAATGTTTTTCGACATCGCTCAATTTGGGCGGCGTTGTCGGCATTGCCCAAGAGCATCAGGTCAAACTGCGCTGGCGGCTGAAAAAACGGGTCAAAATGAATTACGACCTGTTTTGGCAGGAGAACGGCGCAACGCTCGGCGACGACGGCTACTGGCATCTGCCGCAAATCCCGCCGCGAAAAGACTTGGCGGAAATCGAAAGCAAAAAGCGTTCGATGTACCGCAAACGTTACCAAATGCTGGATAACATGGCGGCCGAGATGCAGGCTTGCTTTCAGAAAACTTGATTCTGCGTTTTCAGACGACCTTTGCCATTTGAAAAACAAACAGGTCGTCTGAAAACGGCGGACCACTTTATATTATTGACATCAAAAGAAAGAACCTCTTATGACTTGGGAAACAGTAATCGGCTTGGAAATCCACGTCCAATTAAACACCCAATCCAAAATCTTCAGCGGCGCATCGACCGCATTCGGTGCGGAACCCAATGCGCACGCCAGCGTGGTGGAATGCGCGCTGCCGGGCGTGCTGCCGGTAATGAACCGCGAAGTCGTTGAAAAAGCCATCAAATTGGGCTTGGCGTTGGATGCGAAAATCAATCAAAAAAACGTGTTCGACCGCAAAAACTACTTCTACCCCGACTTACCAAAAGGCTATCAAATCAGCCAGTTGGATTTACCGATTGTTGAACACGGCAAACTGGAAATCGTGGTCGGCGACGCGGTGAAAACCATCAACGTAACCCGCGCGCACATGGAAGAAGACGCAGGCAAATCTGTGCATGAAGGCTTGAACGGTGCAACCGGCATCGACCTGAACCGTGCCGGCACGCCGTTGTTGGAAGTGGTATCCGAACCCGAAATGCGTTCCGCCGCCGAAGCCGTTGCCTACGCCAAAGCCCTACACAGCTTGGTAACATGGCTGGACATCTGCGACGGCAATATGGCGGAAGGCTCGTTCCGCGTCGATGCCAACGTATCCGTGCGTCCGAAAGGTCAAGCGGAATTCGGCACGCGCCGTGAGATTAAAAACCTTAATTCCTTCCGCTTCTTGGAGCAGGCGATTAATTACGAAGTGGAAGCGCAAATCGAGATTTTGGAAGACGGCGGCAAAGTACAGCAGGCAACCATGCTGTTCGACCCTGAAAAAGGCAAAACCCGCGTGATGCGTTTGAAAGAAGACGCGCACGACTACCGTTACTTCCCCGACCCTGATTTGCTGCCCGTCATCATTTCAGACGACCGGTTGCAAAAAGCCAAAGCAGAAATGCCAGAGCTGCCAAAAGAAATGGCGGTACGTTTCGTGGCGGATTACGGCGTGTCCGAATACGACGCGCGCCTGCTCACTGCCAGCCGCGTGCAGGCTGCCTATTTTGAAGAAGCCGCCAAAGAGAGCGGACAAGGCAAGCTGACTGCCAACTGGATGAACGGCGAACTCGCTGCCACGCTGAACAAAGAAGGTATGGAACTCGCCGACAGCCCGATTACCGCCCCACGCCTCGCCGCGCTGGTAGGCAAAATCGCCGACGGCACTTTAAGCAGCAAATTGGCGAAAAAAGCCTTCGAAGCCATGTGGGCCGAACCCGAAGCCTCCATTGCCGAAATCATCGAAAAACACGGCTTGCAGCAGATGACCGATACCGGCGCGATTGAAGCCATGGTGGACGAAGTGCTGGCAAACAACGCCAAAGCCGTGGAACAATTTAAATCCGGCAACGAAAAAGCCCTGAATGCGATTGTGGGACAAGTGATGAAGGCCAGCAAAGGCAAAGCCAATCCCGCGCAGGTGCAGGAACTGATTAAAGCGAAGTTGGGGTAAACAAGGTGCAGGCTGCCTGAAAAACGATAAAAGGGTTTTCAGGCAGCCTGAAACCGTTTTTAAACCGGAAAAGGAAAATGCAATGAAAACCGTCGTCGTTATTATCTTGGAACAGTTTGCCGACTGGGAATCCACTTTGCTGACTCCTGTTTTACAACAATTTGCAGGCTATACCGTCCGCTACGTTTCCACCGACCGAAATCCGAAAACATCTATGGGTAATCTGCGCGTTCAGCCCGATTTAACCTTGGACGAACTGCCGCCCGACACCGCCGCTTTGATTCTAAACGGCGCAACCCAATCGTGGCGCGATTTATCCGATGAAAACCGCCTAAAAATTGCCGACTTGGTTCGCACGTTTAAGCAACAGGGCAAGATTGTGGGCGGTATTTGTGAAGGTACCTATTTTCTTGCCGCCAACGGTCTGTTGAACGACTGCCGCCACACCGCCAACAGCTTGGCTGCCATTGCCGATTTACCCGAATACACTAACCGGCAGGCTTATGTGGAAACCAAACGCGAAGCCGTGCGGGACGGCAACGTTATTACCGCCAACGGCACGGCTTTTGTCGATTTTGCTCTCCAAATTTTGTCTGCCTTGGGCGATATTCCCGAAGACCTTATCGCCCGATGCAGGGAAATGTGGCAGTAGTTGAAGCAGGGTTAGCACGCGTCTTTTTCAGGCAGCCTAAAACCTCAAAGTCATAAATATTCACACTGAGGTAACTTCTGCTTGCCCAAAATCAGCCTGCATTTTTTGTCAACGGAAGCCCACATGCGGACAAGCAAACAGCAGTTTTGTTCTCAGAGAACTTTATGAAAACTGCCAAAATAATGGCTTTGTAGGCGGCTTTGTTTGGAAGAGCATGGGCGGCTGAATTGAACGAGGATGATGCGGGTGACTGTGTACCGCTGAACAAAGAACAGCAACCGATGAACCTGAAAATCATTTATCTGTTTTATAGTGGATTAACTTTAAACCAGTACGGCGTTGCCTCGCCTTGCCGTACTA
>CAUVJL010000045.1:0-18517 GCA_963552075.1 uncultured Neisseria sp. | reverse complement strand
CTCTTTGAGCTAAGGCGAGGCAACGCCGTACTGGTTTAAATTTAATCCACTATATAAACCAAAAGGTCGTCTGAAAACCAACTTCGGTTTTCAGACGACCTTTTTATGTCAACACGACAAATTATTTAGCAGCGTCTTTCATTTTGTCCGCAGCTTCTTGAGTCGCATCAGCAGCTTTGTTCAAAGAATCTTTGGCTGCATCGGTAGCCGCTTCTTTGGCTTTACCGGCCGCTTCTTTAGTTTCGGTAACGGCTTTATCTGCCGCTTCTTTTACATCGGTAGCTGCTTTGTCGGCAGCTTCTTTAGTTTCAGTCATGGCTTTATCGGCAGTTTCTTTTGCATCAGCCGCAGCGTCTTTGACTTTATCTTTCGCTTCTTGGGCGGCAGAAGCAGCAGAATCAGCGGCAGAAGCTGCAGTGTTTTTAACATCGGACGCAACGGCTTGTGCCGCTTCCTTAGTTTCTTGCTTGGTCTCTTGGGAACAAGCCGCCAAAGCAGCCGCCATCATTGCGGCAATCAGTAATTTTTTCATGTCCTATCCTTCTTGAATTTTTGGTTAAGATTTTGGTTAAAATGCTGTTTTATATAAACAGCCCGAAAAATTGTAACACATATCATAACACATATCATGTTAATAATCTCTTCTATATGACGATAAACAGTGCTTTAAGTTCTATTTTGTTCCGAAAAAATACAGAAAAACATTGACACTGCTCATCTGTTTCTATAAAATTCACAGCTTATCGGGTCGTTAGCTCAGTCGGTAGAGCAGCGGACTTTTAATCCGTTGGTCGAGCGTTCGAATCGCTCACGACCCACCAAATTTAAAAAGCTGAGTTGAAAAACTCAGCTTTTTTATTGCCTTTCTCTTAGTTCTAACATTCAGACTGCGCCATCATTAATCAAAGAACAGGTCGTCTGAAAACAGGATGATGTTTCAGACGAGCTTCCCTCAACTTCCTGTGTAGTGATTCAAGTAAGCTTGAATCAAGACAGGCGAAGCAACACCGCATTGATTTCAGCTTAATCTTATACCGTTTCCCATCAAAGCAAATCCGAACCGTCTCGACGCTTGGCTGTTTTCCCATAAAAAAACGCACCTTATTGCAAGGTGCGTTTTGATTTGTACAGCTTAGAATTTGGCGCCGGATTGGTTTGCCATATAGTCAACCGCCGCTTTGACTTCGTCATCGCTCAGGCTGGTGTTGCCGCCTTTTGCCGGCATGGTGTTGAAGCCTTCGAGTGCATGTTTATGCAGGGTTTCTTTGCCTTGTTTGATGCGCGGAGCCCAATCATCATTTTTACCGACGACCGGAGCGCCCGGGATGGTACCGCCGTGGCACATTTTACAGTTGGCTTCGAAAACGGCTTTGCCGTCCACTTTGGCGGACGAGGCATCTTTTTTCTCGTCGGCAGGCGCAGCTTCTGTTTTTTCTGCCGGTTTGGCTTCAGAGGCAGGAGCTTCTTTTACTTCTGATGCGGCTTTGGCGGCAGTATCTTCTACTTTGCTCGCCGCTGCTTGAGCGGAAGATGCAGCAGCATCGGTAGCAGAAGCCGCAGCGTCTTTAACCTCGGAAGCTACGGCAGAAGCCGCTTCCTTAGTTTCCTGCTTGGCTTCTTGGGAACAAGCCGACAAAGCGGCCATCATCATCGCAGCAATTAGTAATTTGTTCATGTTCTATCCTTCTTAAATTTTTTAGTTAAGGTACTGTTTTATAAAACAGCTGAAAAAATTCTAACACACATCATTTTCATGTTCCCGCCAATGTAGTGGGTTGTAGTAACAAATATTGGCATAAGTCATATTTTGTTCTGAAAAAAGGCAGAAAATGTTGACACCCACACAATCATTCCTATATAGCCTCCGGCTTATTGGACGGTTTGAACCTTGTTTGCCATGCCTTTAAATCCGCCCGAATCCTGCCCAATTTCAAAATCCTGGCTTAAAAAGCCGGCTTTTTATGGGCGCGCCATTTCATCCCAACTCATGCTCAAACCAATCAATCCCTATTTTCTTTCATGCAAAAAGGTCGTCTGAAACTCTACATCAGGTTTCAGACGACCTTTTTATAGTGGATTAACTTTAAACCAGTACGGCGTTGCCTCGCCTTGTCGTACTATCTGTACTGTCTGCGGCTTCGTCGCCTTGTCCTGATTTAAATTTAATCCACTATACCTTATCCGCCAGCTTCAAAACATCTTTTTCATGGCTTTCTGAATAAGGTCGAGTTGTTTTTTATATTCGCGGCAATGGGGGCATATCAGCAGGTGGCTGCCCAGAAAAACGCGTTCGGGAACGGTCAGGCGGGTTTCGTCCTGTTTTTTGGAGAGCAGGTAGGCGGTTTTGCGGCATTTGTTCATCGTGTTTTCCTAACGGGCTTAACCGGCATGTTCTGCATTGCCGAACCATTTGATTTGCAGGCATTGGCGCAGGGTTTCGCGGGCGCGGTGCATGATGGTGTGGTAGTTGGACATGCTGATGCCGCATTGCTCGCGGATTTCGTCGGACGAGAAGCCGAGGATTTCCTTCATGGTAAACACGCGGGCGGTGTTTTCGGGCATTTGGTAGAGGCAGGTTTGCAGGATTTCACGAAACTCTTTGTTGTCCAACGTTTTTTCGGGCGAGGCCCAAGTTTGCGGATGGCCGTCCGCCGTCCAATGCCCGTCTGATGCAAACCGTTCTTCAAAGGCTTCGTCCAACATTTCTTCCGCAGGCGTGGCGAATATTTCGCGCTGCCGTCCGATCTGGCGCAGGCAGTCGGTGATTTTGTTTTTCAGAATGGCAAACAACCAGCTGCCCACTTGTGCATCTCCTTTGAAACCTTCGGCAGCGCGGTAGGCGGAAAGCATGGTTTCCTGCACAAGGTCTTCCGCCAAATCGGGGCGGTCGGGCAACTGGATGCGGGCGAAACGCAGGAGCAACTTGCGGGATTCGGCAAGCTCGGCGTCAGTCAATTCGGGTAGGGACATAATGTATCAGCATTGAATGAATTATGGCTGTGAATTTCTGATTTTACGCTGATACTGAGCATGCGTGTCATCAAATACAGTGGATTAAATTTAAATCAGGACAAGGCGACGAAGCCGCAGACAGTACAGATAGTACGGCAAGGCGAGGCAACGCCGTACTGGTTTAAAGTTAATCCACTATACATAAATGATTGACGTAGCTTTTTTGTTTCTCAGTAACCGGTTACGTGTTTTCAGACGACCTGCCAAGCCTTTTCATCGGTCTTTACCCCCAATATAAAAAAGGTCGTCTGAAAACAGTAAAGACCGCCAACATTTCGATTTCTTCCCCATCATTGCCCTTCCCTTCGGGAAGAGGAGGCTGCGATAGTGCCTTTGTAGGAATCTCCTGCTCACTACGTCAATTCGATCATTTCAGACGACCTCGGCTGATGCAGCAACCAAAATGCCTTGTTCCAGCCAGTCCGACCATTTTTGCGTTAAGGCATCCTGCCAGCCGTTTTCAGACGACATGAACTCTTCCAGCATGGTTTGCAGGCCGTTCAGGGAGGTGGGCGTGTCTGCCAGCGTTTCCAGCAATAATGCGTCGAAATTGTCGAGGGCTTGGTACATCACGTCGTCTTCCTTATCGCGCCACACCAAAACGGCGGTTTCTGCCGCCTGCAATTCATCGGTAACGTCATACTGATAACGGCGGACGAAGGCAGCGGGAGAAAGGGTGTATACCAAATCGTCTGAATCGGCGGACGAGGCTTGGCTGTCGGTTTGGGCGACTTCGGCGAGCAGTTGGGTGTGTTCGAAGTCCATCAGTGCCAAGAGGTCGTCTGAAAGCGGCAGGCTTTGGCAGTATTGGAGGAATTCGCCGGCGATTTCTTGGAAATAGGGGGTTTGGGCGCGCGCGTCTCGGATGAAGCCTTCTTTCAGACGACCCCATTCTCCGCTGTCGAAATATTGCGGCGTTTCGGTATAACAACGGTCGATGAAGCTGTGGATATTGTTGCGTATCAGGCGGATATAGACGTTCAGGCGGTCTTGTGGCAAGCCGTCGGCGGCTTCGCCCTCGCGTATGGCTTGGGCAAAGCGGTGTTGGTATTGGGCGGAGGTTTCAGGCTGCACGGCGGTATTCCTTTCCGGCACGCGTTTGATATTCGGCGATTTTGGCGACCTCGGCTTCGAGTTCGGCAAAAGGCGGGAAATTGAAATCGCGTTCCAGCAGAGTAGGCGGAATCGTCGGCAGCTTGGTGTAGGCGAGTTCAAGCAAATCCCAAACGGTCGGCAATACCGCCGCGCCGTGGGTATCAATCAACAATTCCTGCGTTTCCACATCATGTCCGGCAATATGGATATAGCACACGCGCCCTGCATCCACATTTTCTAAAAAGGCTTCGGGCGACAACAGGCCGTGGTTGACGGCGTTGACGTAAATATTGTTCACGTCCAAATGAATGCCGCAGTCGGCTTCACGGGCAACCGCGTTAAGGAACTCAACTTCGTTCATCTCGGCAAGCGGAGAATGCAGGTAGTAGGACGTGTTTTCTACGGCAATACGGCAGCCCAACCGGTCTTGCACTTCGCGGATACGGCGCGCGGTATGTTGCACCATTTCTTCAGTGAAAGGCAGCGGCAACAAATCGTAGAGATGACCGCCGTCGTGGCAGTAGCTCAAATGGTCGGAGAAAAACGTGCAATCGTAACGGCGCATCATTTCTTTGATTCCGTCTATCAAGGCGGTATCCAACGGGGCTTGTCCGCCCAGCGACATGGATAATCCGTGCAACGCCAGCGGCAGCCGTTCCGCCACGCGGTCAAACTGTTTGCGCGCCCTGCCGCCCATTTTCAGCCAGTTTTCGGGGGCGGCTTCGATAAAGCGTATCGGACTGTCGTCTGAAAGCGAGAGGAAGTCTTCCGCCAAGTCGCGGCGGTAGCCTAAGCCTGCGTGTTGAATCATGATGTTGCTCCGTTTTGGATGGTGTTCCGACGGTTTTGGTAAGAAATTGCTGTCAAAATCAGATAAAAAGCCGCATTTATCAATAAAATGCGGCTTTTTGTTCTAAATTATTTAGAACCGCATTTGCCTTCGCCGCATTTGCCTTCAACTGCTTTAGCTTTGGCTTTTGCTGCTTTGGCGTTTTTAGCGGGGGCTTTTTTCACGGTTGAACCGCATTTACCCTCGCCACATTTGCCTTCGCCTGCTTTAGGAGCAGCGGCACCGCATGAACCTTCAGCAGCTTTAGCCGCACCGCAAGAGCCTTGGGCAGCTTTTTGAACGCCTGCTTTGCTGCTTACCGGTTTGTCAGCGGCAACAACGCCGGCAGCCAAAGACAAAGACAAAGCACCTGCAAGGGCAGCGGCTACATTTTTTTTCATATTGATTTCCTTTTCAAAGTATCAAGTTAAACAGATTAAGAATTTGAGTTGGCGCGTTTAAAGTCCGCTCCACGACCTTTTTTATTGATTTCCGACGCGGCATTTCGGGCAGAAGCGTTTTTTCAACAGCGCATCCAGCGATAAACAGCCCGCTCCTTGCAGCAGAATCGGGATTAAAACCACGATATAAATTAAAGCCATTTTATAGCCGTTGTCGCAGACATTATAACCCGCACCAGCATGGACTGCCGCCCACGCTACGCCCGTTACAATGATTAATCCCAAGGCAGACAGGCGGGTCGCCAATCCTAAAAGCAGCAAAACCGGAAAAACCAGCTCCGCCCACATCGCCAAGTTCCAATTCATGCTGTCGGGCAGCAGATAAAACGGAAAAGGAAATTGGTTGTTGATTTCGGCAAACCAGTTTTCGCCGTTCCATTTCTGCATGCCCGATTCCCAAAATTCGTAAGCGGCAAAAAGGCGCAAAACCAATAAGCCTAAAGCCGATTGCCACGGGGCTGTGATATTCGTTTTCATGATAACCGTTCCATAAAATCGTTTCATGCCCGATTAGACGTGGCAGCTTGAGAATGCTTACAGGTAAATTGAAAAAATTTTGTTTGTTATTGTTTTATAATGATATTAATATTCAGAAGGTCGTCTGAAAACCTTTATACAGGGTTTTCAGACGACCTTTTTCTGTGTCTTTTTAACGGTCAATCCGCCGTGCAGATTTCTACGATTTCTTCGCCGTATTGCTCCAACCATTCCCCGCTCACGCCCTCTATTTTGGAAAGCGCCGTCAAGGTTTGCGGCCGGACTTTGGCGATGGCGCGTAAAGTCTGTTTTTTGGCGACGGCGTGCATCTCTCCGCCTTCATATCGGGCGGTATCGAGACACCATTGGAACAGGCGGCAGGCGAGCTGGCGTTCTGCCTGTTTCGGCTCGGAAAGCCCGTCTGCGTAGGGGCGGCAGATGTCGAGTATTGCCTGCCCGTATTGGGCAATTCTTTCGCTGCCGATGCCGTAGATGCCGAGCAGGTCGGCTTCTTCGGCGGGCGTGAAGACGACAAGGTCGGTCAGGCTGATGTTGGAAAGGATTTTGCCCAAGGCGCATTGTTTGGCGGCTGCCTGCTCGGCACGCCAAGTTTCCAGCTTTTGCTGTAATTGCTGTTCGCGCTTGGTTTGGGGGGTAAATAGGGGTTCTTCGTTGCTCGTTTGTCCGCTTTGGTTTTCGGCTGCGTTCCCGCAGACATTGAGGATGTCGATGCCGAATTTGTTGATTTTCGCCTCACCCAAACCGTAGATTTGGTGCAAATCTTCAAGTGTTTGCGGCATTTTTTCGACGATGTCGCGCAGGGTTTTGTCGCCGCAGACGACGTAAGCAGGGACTTCTTCGGCATGGGCGCGCTGCTGCCGCCAATGCCGCAATGCCTGCCAGAGGCGTTCTTCGCGTTCGGTACGCAGCCAGTTGTCTTTGGGCTTTTGAGTGGCGGCTTTTTCGCGGAGCAACGGGCGCAACATGACTTCGGTTTCGCCTTTGAGGACTTTTTTTGCGGCTTCGGTCAGTTGCAATGCCTGATATTGGGCGATGTTGACGGTGAGGTAGCCGAGGCTGATGCACTGGCGGATGACGCTGCGCCATTCTTTGTCGGTTTGCCCGCTGCCGATACCGAAGGTGGAGAGTTTGTCGTGGCCGTTGCGCCGTATCCAGTCGTCGCTTTTACCGCGCAGAAGGTTGGTGATATAGCCGGCGGCAAAGCGTTGTCCGGCGCGATACACGCAACTGAGGAGCTTTTGTACGAGGACGGTACCGTCGAAGCGTACCGGCGGATGCAGGCAGTTGTCGCAATGGCCGCAAGGGGCGGATTCTTCGCCGAAATGTTTGAGCAGGAGGACGCGGCGGCAGGCGGCGGTTTCGCAGACGGAAAGCATGGCATCGAGCTTCTGCATTTCGATTTGTTTTTGCACTTCGTCGCTGTTGCCTTCGGCGATACGTTCGCGCAACAATACCCAGTCGTTCAGCCCGTAACACAGCCAACTCACAGCAGGCAGCCCGTCCCGCCCGGCGCGGCCGGATTCTTGGTAGAAATGTTCGACGCTTTGGGGCATATCGAGATGGGCGACGAAGCGTACGTCCGGTTTGTCTATACCCATACCGAAGGCAACAGTGGCGACGACGATAATGTTGTCTTCGCGGGTAAAACGGCGTTGGTTTGCTTCGCGCACTTCCATGCTCAAGCCGGCATGGTAGGGAATCGCGTCTAATCCGTTTTCGCAGAGGAATTGGGCGATGTCTTCGACTTTTTTGCGGCTGAGGCAATAGACGATGCCGCTTTGCCCTTCCATTTCTTTGCGGATGAAGTCGAGAAGCTGCTTTTTGCCGTTGTTTTTTTCGATAACCTGATAATAGATATTCGGACGGTCAAAGCTGGAGATGAATTCGGGCGCGTCTTCGAGATGGAGGAAATGTTTGATGTCGGCGCGGGTCGCCGCATCGGCGGTCGCAGTCAGGGCAATGCGCGGCACTTGCGGATAGCGTTCGGCAAGCAGCCCTAATTGCTGGTATTCGGGGCGGAAATCGTGTCCCCATTGGCTGACGCAATGCGCCTCGTCTATGGCGAAAAGGCTGATAGTTTGCTGATCGAGAAAACGCAGGAAACGGTCGGTAACGAGCCGCTCCGGTGCGACGTAGAGCAGTTTCAGACGACCTTGGGCGAGTTTGTCCGCCACCTCGCGGGCTTCTTCCACCGTTGTACTGCTGTTGACCGCTGCTGCTTCTATACCTGCAGCGTGCAGGCTCGCCACTTGGTCGTTCATCAGGGCAATCAGCGGCGAAACGACGATGGCGACACCTTCGCGCATCAGTGCGGGAATTTGGTAACACAACGACTTGCCCCCGCCCGTCGGCATCAATACCAGCAGGCTTCCGCCGCCTGCCAATGTATTGACGACAGCCTCCTGCTTGCCGCGAAATTCGGGATAGCCGAATACTTCGTGCAAAATCTGTTGGGCGGAAGGCTGGAGCATGATGGTTCCGTAGGAAGGGAAAAGCGTTATTTTAGCGGTTTTAGACACTGCCTGCATGGGAGATATTTGAGTTATCCACATGAGGTCGTCTGAAAATGGGTTATGCTTGGTTGGGTATCGCAGATTGATTTTTGATTGGACAAGATGGCGGAACTGCTGACAATGCAGATAGTAGGAAACCAACTCACTCTTTGCTTTACAACGGAAAACCGTTCTCTTTAATCTCCGGCAAAGCGGCGGCATACCGGTTTCCAGTCAATCGGCTAGAAAACCTGTTTTCAGACGACCTTTTCATTTTTTGGCGGTTTTAAGACTTTGCAAAGCCGATTTACTGCCCCGCCGTCTTCGCGCATAATACGGCAGTCTAATAATTTATCCTAAGCAACCGAAACTTATGAACATCAAACACTTTTCCCTTATTTCGACTTTATCGGCAGCCCTGCTCCTGAGCGCCTGTCAAACGACTACGACTACAAGCGGCGGCGTCAGCGGCAACTGGGACAACATTGGCACGATTTCCGACGGCAATATCAAAGTGGCGATTGATAAAAACAGCATCAAGAAAAACGGTACTTTGGTTACTTTCCGCGATAGAAAAACCGTCTCGAAGATGAAAGAAGAACGCTTCGTCAACACGCCTGCCTACAAAACCGCCATCGGCGACTGGGAAATCCATTGCACCAACAAAACCTACCGCCTGACTGCTTTGCAGCTTCTTGACGAACACGGCAAAGAAATTTCTAAACACAACTATACCGCGACAAATATCCGCCCGATGAGCGTGATGAACGGCACGATTACCGAAAAACAATTCGAAGCCGTATGCGGCAGCAAGCTCTAATACTCAACTTATCTACATACTTATCCACAAGATAGTCAAATCAAAAGGTCGTCTGAAAACCATGAATATGGGGATTCAGACGACCTTTTTGTTTTTTTTTGAGAAAGTTATATGCAGGATTATCCACATTTTCTCAAATAAGCGGTTTATCGGTTCAAAGCATAATTCCTAATCATCCCACCCATTCAATTTCTAACGCAAACGAACGCCTGTTTCCCCATCAATAATCTGACTCGGCGACCTTTGTTTGCCGATTAAACCGCCGACTACCCATACATCTCTTCCAAACTGCCTTCTCACTTCCCGCTCCGTCTTACACGCGCGTTTGCCTGCGCGGTTGCACGAAGTTGAGACCAAAGGCGTTTTCAAAGCCTGACACAAGCGGCGGGCACCTGCATGGGCAGGAACCCTGACCGCCAGTTTGCTGCGTCCTTTTCCGCGCAATGCGGGCAAAACGTCAGCAGCCGCTGGAAGCAGAAAGGTTTTGGGCGCAGGCCATTCGTTTCTGAGCATGGTTTGAATGTTTTCAGACGACCTCTGGAGCAGGGGCTGTAATTGCTCCAATTGGTTGCCAATAACAATCATGCCTTTATGTTGCGGTCTTTTTTTCAGATGAATCAGTCGGTTGAGCGCTTTAGGCAAGGTCGGGATACAGCCTATGCCGTAGCAGGACTCGGTAGGATAGGCGACCAAGCCGCCTTTTTTAAGATGGGATTGCAGCTTGCGAAGCGTCGAAGCTGAAAGGATTCTGGGGAATTGCATGATAGGGAAGGTCGTCTGAAAGACAATTACGTTTTCAGACGACCTGTTTCTTTGATTAACGGTTGATTGCTTTGTCGGCAATGTCTTTACGGTATTGCATGCCGTCGAAGCTGATTTTTTCCAATGCGCTATACGCCTTGGCTTTGGCTTGCGCCACATCGTCGCCCAATCCTACGACACACAATACACGGCCGCCGTTGGTCAATACGTCGCCTTTCTCGTTTGCCGTTGTGCCTGCATGGAAAACTTTGCCGATTTGATTGGCAGCATCCAGACCGGAAATAACATCGCCTTTTTTAGGCGTTTCGGGGTAATTTTGCGCCGCCAGCACTACGCCTACGGCAGTTTGCGGGTTCCATTCCGCGGTTACGCCATCGAGTTTGCCGTCTATTGCCGCTTCGACCAAATCCGATAAGTCGCTATTCAGACGACTCATAATCGGCTGGGTTTCGGGATCGCCAAAACGGCAGTTAAACTCAATCGTATAGGGTGCGCCGCTTTGATCAATCATCAAACCTGCGTACAGGAAGCCGGTAAACTCATGCCCTTCCGCTTTCATACCCGCCACGGTCGGCAAAATAATCTCGTTCATCGCGCGCTTGTACACGGCGGGCGTTACCACAGGTGCGGGACTGTACGCGCCCATGCCGCCCGTATTCGGGCCTTTGTCACCGTCTAAAAGACGCTTGTGATCTTGGCTGGTCGCCATAGGCAATACATGATTGCCATCAACCATGACGATAAAGCTCGCTTCTTCGCCTTGCAGGAAATCTTCAATCACAACGCGCGCGCCGGCATTGCCCATTTTGTTGCCCAGCAGCATATCGTCAATCGCAGCATGTGCTTCATCCAAAGTCATCGCCACAATCACGCCTTTACCTGCCGCCAAACCATCGGCTTTGATGACGATGGGCGCACCTTTCTGATTGACGTAATCATGTGCAGCATCGGCGTTTTCAAAAGTTTGGTATTGCGCGGTTGGAATGTTGTATTTCGCCATAAATGCTTTGGCAAAATCTTTAGAACTTTCCAGCTGCGCCGCATATTGTGTCGGGCCAAATATTTTCAGCCCTGCGGCACGGAAATCATCCACAATACCCGCCGCCAAGGGCGCTTCAGGTCCGACGACGGTAAAAGCAATATTTTCTTTACGGCAGAATTCAATCAAATCCTGATGCGCAGTCAAGGCGATGTTTTGCAGCTTGGGTTCAATCGCCGTACCGGCATTACCGGGCGCAACAAATACTGTTTCCACTTTGGGCGACTGCGCCAATTTCCAAGCCAACGCGTGTTCGCGACCGCCATTACCGATAACCAGCAGTTTCATGCCATCTCCTTGACAAATATGTACTTTTAACGAAAACTCGATACAAGGGGACTTTTGTCCCATTTGAAGAAATTTTAGTGGAATCAAACAAAAGACCGCTTCATTCCACTTTGCAACCTATTTGACTTATCCACGAAATTAAAAAAGGACAAGCAACCATGCAAAAACGTATTGATGAAATCCAAAGCAAATACCGCGAATGGTGTCATCTACTACCGCAATTGGAAGAAGACATCCGGCGTTGGAAACATGCCGTCGCTTTGATTCGCGATATGGACAATTTTTATACCCACGAGTATCAGGTGTGCCATCAGGCCATTGAGGACGGGGCAGAACTGGATTTGAGTACGGAAGGCGAATACAGCATTATGAGTGAAGATGCGTTATGGAACGCGCTGGGCGAATTCCATCAATTGGCATGGCTATATTTGCGCTCCAGCATCGATGCCTTAGACAGATACACACAAGAAGATTTATGAGAGAAGAGGTCGTCTGAAATACCATCACAAAGCATTTCAGACGACCTTTTCATTCAAAAGGCTTTTCTGTATTTACTTCAATTTGCCGTGTATTTTTCCAAGCCGCAACACAGGCCTCATAATTTGCCAACGACAAACTTACCGTCAATCGGCAATCCAACTGTAAATCCTGCTCCAATATATCCGCCTGATATTGTTTAGCGATGCGTATAGCTTCGTTCAAAAACGGATATTCACATTTCAGCCAAACGGTTTTTTCAATATTCTTTTCAACTACTTCCGCAACTGCCAACGCCTGAGCCGTTGCCTCTTTATACGCATGTATCAGACCGGGAACACCTAATAAAGTACCGCCGAAATAGCGGACGACCACAACCAAAACATCGGTTACGCCCACCGAATCAATCTGCCCTAAAATCGGCCGACCCGCGCTTCCTGACGGCTCTCCATCATCGTTGGCACGAAATTGCATACCATCTACGCCCAAACGATAGGCATAGCACCAATGCCGCGCTTTATGATGTTCTTCCTTTAACGGATCGAGATATTTTTTCACATCAGCCAATGTCCGAATCGGATAGGCAAATGCGATAAAACGGCTGCCTTTATCTTTAAATTCAGCCTGCGTCGGGGAAGTAATGGTTTTATAAGTCGTAATCATGCTGAAATGTTTTCAGACGACCTCATTAATAACAAGGTCGTCTGAACGTTTCACGTGAAACATCAATTTTTCAATACTTCTGTTAATTGCGGGACGATTTCAAATAAATCGCCAACCAATCCGTAATCGGCCACATTGAAAATCGGCGCATCAGCATCTTTGTTGATTGCGACAATGACTTTGCTGTCCTGCATACCGGCAACGTGTTGAATCGCACCTGAAATACCGATTGCAAAATAGAGCTGCGGTGCAACCACTTTACCTGTTTGTCCGACTTGTACGTCATTCGGCGCATATTCGGCATCAACTGCTGCACGGGATGCACCGATTGCCGCACCTAAAACATCTGCCAGCGGTGTCAGCACTTCATTGAATTTTTCCGCACTACCCAACGCACGACCACCGGAGACAATGACTTTTGCCTGAGTCAACTCAGGACGATCGGAATGGGAAAGCTGACGATTCACAAAACGGCTCAGGTTTTGAGCAGGGGTCGCTTCAACATTAACCGCCTCAGCATGACCACCTTGCGCCGGAGCTGCGTCAAAAGCTGTTGCACGGAAGGTCAGCACCAATTTCTCTGAATCGGCTTGCACGGTTTCAAATGCATTACCCGCATAAATCGGACGCACAAAAGTCGTGTTATCCACAATCTCAGTCAAATCAGAAATTTGCGGGACGTCTAATAAAGCGGCTACGCGGGGCAGAAGGTTTTTACCGAATGTGGTTGCC
This sequence comes from uncultured Neisseria sp., assembly GCA_963552075.1. Classification (GTDB taxonomy): domain Bacteria; phylum Pseudomonadota; class Gammaproteobacteria; order Burkholderiales; family Neisseriaceae; genus Neisseria. Next base: position 5,349 of record CAUVJL010000045.1, on the reverse strand, counting down.
GTTGCTGCAACATAGCGGTAATCCGCTGCCAATTTGACAACCAGCGGAGCCAGTTCTTCAGCCAAACCTTCGGCATAATGGGCAGCATCCGCAACCAAAACTTTTTCCACACCCGCAACTTGTTTCGCGGATTCCACTACGGCCGATGCGCCGTTTCCGGCAACCAATAAATCGACTTTGCCCAGTTTGGCGGCAGCGGTAACGGCATGCAAAGTGGCAGGATTCAACTGTTTGTTGTCGTGTTCAGCAATAATCAATACGCTCATTTCAGTCTCCTCAAATCACTTTGGCTTCGTTTTTCAATTTTTCAACCAATTCGGCAACACTTGCTACTTTTACGCCTGCCTGACGCGCTTTAGGTTCGGCAAATTTCACCGTTTTCAGACGAGGTGAAATATCCACAACCAAATCAGCAGGAGCCAGTTTTTCCAAAGGTTTTTTCTTTGCCGTCATAATATTGGGGAGTTTGACAAAGCGCGGCTCGTTCAAACGCAAATCCGCACTGATAACAGCAGGCAGTTTCAATGCTAGGGTTTCTTCGCCGCCATCAATTTCGCGCACAATCTGCACTTCGTCGCCTTCAATTTGTACTTTGGACGCGAACGTACCTTGCGCCGCATTCAGCAAAGCAGCCAGCATTTGCGCCACTTGGTTGGCATCGTCATCAATCGCTTGTTTGCCCAAAAAGAAAATTTGCGGATTTTCTTTGTCCGCAACGGCTTTCAGCAACTTGGCAACTGCCAGCGGCTCCAATTTCGCATCGGTTTCAACATGAATTGCACGGTCGGCACCCATCGCCAAAGCTGTACGCAACGTTTCTTCGCATTTCTTTTCGCCCAAAGAAACCGCTACGATTTCGCTTACTTTTCCGGCTTCTTTCAAACGGACGGCTTCTTCCACAGCGATTTCGTCAAACGGGTTCATCGACATTTTGACATTGCCGATATCCACATCCGAACCATCGGCTTTTACACGAACTTTGACGTTGTAGTCCACTACGCGCTTTACTGCGACCAGTGCTTTCATTGAATTCTCCTAAAAAGAACGTTGCTTTCACCATCCAGCGGAAACCAAACCTTCTTCTCTATAAAATCAAATCCGTTTTCCTTAAAAACGAATTCATTCAGAAATCTTTCGGATAATGCTTGCCGATTATACCATTTTTAAAGCATTTACTCAGGCTAGCGGATATACATTCCTGCATCTAACAAATTGGAAAATATCATGCCGCTATATCAGTTTCAGACGACCTTTGAGCCTTCATCAGCAGCCACACAATCCATCAACGTTTCATAAACCAAATCCGCAGTCGGAATCTGCCCGATATTGCCCAAATTTTTTGCAATAGTCGAAACTTGAACGCCTGTTTTAATCGGATCGGTATCGGTATAAATACCGACCACAGGTTTTTCCAAAGCATTTGCCAAATGCAGCAAACCGGTATCCACGCCGACAATTCCGACCGCGTGTTTCAGCAGATACGCCGCCTGCAATAAATTCATTTTGTCGCATACAATGGCAAAAGGCAGTCCGTCTGCAATCTGTTCGGCACGCGCTTTTTCAGCTTCATTTCCCCATGGCAGGTAAACGTTGCATTGTTGCTCTTCATTCAGCTTTTGCAGCAACGCCCGCCAGTTTTCCACAGGCCATAACTTACTGTCCCGGCTGGTCGCGTGCAAAGCTGCATAATACGGCTGCTCTAAACTTTTCAGACGACCTGCTTCGGGAACGGTCAAACCGAATACCTGCATTTCCGGCATTGCATATCCAAATACTTGGGCAAACAGCTCACGGTTGCGCCAAACGGCATTTTTCCCTTTCGGTACAGCGTATGTTTTCGCATACGCCAACGCAGCCAATCCCTCGCGCGCGCTGTTTTTATCTAAACCATAAATAGGGGATTTTGCCATTTTGGCGAAACACGCGCTTTTAATCAGACCTTGACTGTCCAATACAAAATCAAATGCTTCCTGCCGCAAGGCCTGTTTCAGACGACCTATTTCCCGCCAAGTTTCAGCCTGAAAGAGATGTTTTCGCCATTGCCGCCATTTCATCACATGGATTTTTTTTACGAACGGATGCAGGCACGCAATATCCGCAAATCCGGCTTCACACAACCAATGGAGTTCCACATCAGGGCATTGTCGCGCCAAATCTTCGATTGCGGGCAAAGTGTGAATTAAATCGCCCATACTGGACAAGCGGACAAGCAAAATTTTCATATTTAAGAAGTGTGTTTCACGTGAAACAATTTTAACTTATTGATTATTAATATATTTTTTAATTTCTTCAGCGTTTTTTAAGATGATTGCACCAGAAGAACGCATTTCCTGCCATGCCGTTTCGATGGTTTCCGGCGCAATGCCCCGACAAGCCGCTTCATTGACGATAACCTGCCAATTGCCGCCTTTTAGCAACTGCAAAACCGTTGTTTTCACACAATAATCCGTAGCCAACCCGCCGACAATGACCGTATCCGTATTTTGACAACGCAGCCATTCGATCAACCCTGTGCTCAGTTTTTCCTCAATATCGTGAAAACACGCGCCGTAAGGATGCAATTCAGGATCAACGCCTTTCCAAACGCAATAATCGTATTCCTTGGCAGAAGGCAGTCCGTCCAACAATTCATAGCCACGCGTACCGACCATCGCATGAGCCACCCAAGTCAAATCCGCATCGGGCAAACCTGTCGGCTTTAACATATCAACAGGGTTATCCACAAGCCATTTCGCTGCCGCATGATGCGCATCTTTCGTCATCACGCGCAAATCCGCCAAAGTGGCTTGGGCATTCAACTCTTCAACAATCAAATGCCCCTCGTTTACAGGCAGCTCTTTAGGACACAAAGGCGTAAAAGTTTTTTGTGCATCAACATCAATGGAAACAATCATCTCATCATTTCAAAGCGATTAAAATGCCCTGTATTATAACAAATTACTGCCCAAAAGCGGTAAAACCGGCTGTGATAAGATAACGTTTTCCCGAAAAACTTGTCCACAATCCTCATGACTTACACCATCGTCCCCATCGCCACCGCCCGCTCGCCCTACAAACAGAAATTCGGCGTCGCCCGTCAGCCCGGATTGGTTCCCGCCGCAGAAGTCTGTATCGAGCTGAATCCCGAATTTACCGCAGACAGCGTACGCGGACTGGAACACTTCGATTATGTGTGGATAAGTTTTATCTTTCACGGCGTACTGGATGAAGGCTGGGCACAAATGGTGCGCCCGCCACGGCTTGGCGGCAAACAAAAAATGGGCGTATTTGCCACGCGCAGCCCCCACCGCCCCAATCACCTCGGACTATCGCTCTTAAAACTCGAACGCATCGAAACCGGCAAACCCGTCCGCCTCTATTGCAGCGGCGCAGACCTGCTGGACGGCACACCGATTATCGACATCAAACCCTACATCCCCTTTGTCGAATCCAAACCCGACGCATCATCCGGCTTCGTCAGCGGCAAACCCGAAGAGCTTGAAGTCGTATGGTTGGAAAACATCGGCGCGGAAAATTTATCCGAAAGCACCCAAAACCTGATCAGCCAAAGCATAGCCCAAGATCCCCGTCCCGCCTATCAGAATATTCCCGAACGGATTTACGTCATGAATATAGAGGATTATGAAGTCAGGTTTCAAATCGAGGAAAATCGTGCGACGGTTATCGGGATAAACGTTGTTTAAATTTTTATAGTGAATTAACTTTAAACCAGTACGGCGTTGCCTCGCCTTAGCTCAAAGAGAACGATTCTCTAAGGTGCTGAAGCACCAAGTGAATCGGTTCCGTACTATCTGTACTGTCTGCGGCTTCGTCGCCTTGTCCTGATTTAAATTTAATCCACTATAGTATCCGCTCCCATTCAAAAAGGTCGTCTGAAAACCAAATTACACGGCGAAATATGGTTTTCAGACGACCTCTTCAAAAAATTGGCATAAAACTTGCATGAAATTCAACCGAGAAATTCACGTTTCACCCAAAATTTGATTAAACATCAAAAGAAACAACCAGTAACGCGATTTTACCCGTGCCAAACACACGCTTGCCTGAAGACGATATACCATTGCTTTCATTTATGTCCGTATGAAATTGTTACAAAGTGACAATAAATGTCAACAGGATGAAAACGGCGGCGCACGGATAACATCGAATCTTGACCATGCAACGGCGGCCTGATTGAAATTGCCGCCACTAAAAAGGATTAACCATGAAAACGTCCCGCATCGCCAAAACCGCCCTTTACCTCGCTGCCGCAGCCGTATTGTCCGCCTGCGCCGGCAAAAGCCACGTTAAAGCCGATGGAACGACGGACAACCCCGTCTTTCCGAAACCCTACTCCGTAACCTTCAACAAAAACCAAGGCACATTCCCTACAGCCGATGAACTCGAACAGATGAAACCGGGTCTGAGCAAAGACGACATCTACAAAATCCTCGGTCGTCCGCACTACGATGAAGGTATGTTCGGCGTGCGCGAATGGAACTACCTCTTCCACTTCCGCACTCCCGGCGTTCCCGCCAATCCCGATATTGGCTCCAACGTAGAAGGCATTACCACTTGCCAATACAAAGTCTTGTTTGACAAACACAAATACGCCCGCAGCTTCCATTGGAAAGCCGTCTTCCCGGAAGATGCCGTCTGCCCGCCCGTACAAGAAGTTGCCCCACAACCCGCACCCGAACCTCAAATCATCATCCGCGAGGTTGCGCCCGAAACACCCCACCGCATCCGCAGATAATAGGAAACCATGTTGAAAAGAATCATCCTCGGCGTATCGCTGCTGGCAGGGCTGAACAGCTTTGCAGCAGCCGATGCCGCCAAAGAATACATGCAACGCAAAAAAGTCATCGTCAACACCGCCAAAGCCGAGCTGTGCTTTGCCGACGATGGCCAGTGCCACCCCGTACTCATCGGTAAAACCACGCCAAAAGGCAAATTCGACATGCAGTTGATGAAGACTTCCAAACCCGGCTACGGCGGCGAAGTCATCGGCTTCAAGCAGGAAAAAGACTTCCTCTTCGCCCTGCACCGTGTTTGGACGCTCAAACCTTCCGAACACCGCATGAAACGCATCGCCTCCGATGTCGTCTCCGACCGCATCATGACCAACGGCTGCATCAACGTAACCGACAAAGTGTACGACAAGCTTCGCAATTACTTCGTTTTGGAAGTGATTTGACGGACTACTCCGCATAACAAGGATGCAGAAAGGTCGTTTGAAAACCCAAATCTCAGGGTTTTCAGACGACCTTTTTATAGTGGATTAACTAAATCAGGATAAGGCGACGAAGCCGCAGGCAGTACAGATAGTACGGAACCGATTCACTTGGTGCTTCAGCACCTTAGAGAATC
>CAUVJL010000044.1:0-19518 GCA_963552075.1 uncultured Neisseria sp. | reverse complement strand
GTACTATCTGTACTGTCTGCGGCTTCGTCGCCTTGTCCTGATTTAAATTTAATCTACTATAAGCGGTCAGAGGCTTGCCTTTGGGAAAGATTAAACGGTTTTTAGAAGATTCATGATGCCAAAGGGGGGGTAATTTTGTTATATGGTATTTGCCAGCATGGTTAACGCATAAGGTTCCAAGCCATTTTGACGGCAATCAGCAGCAGCATGATGCCGAAGGAGATTTTGAGCTGGCGTGCGGGGAGTTTGTGCGCGGCTTTGACGCCGATTGGGGCGAAAATCATGGTGGCGATGCTGAGGATGGCGACGGCGGGCAGATAGAGAAAGCCGCCGGAGCCGTGGGGCAGGTCGGGAACGTTCCAGCCAGTAACGAGATAGCCGATTGTGCCGGCGAGCGCAATTGGCCAAGCAAGGCCGGAGGATGTGCCGATGGCGCGGTGTGCGGGGAAGTTGCAATACATCAGGAAGGGGACGGACAGCGAGCCGCCGCCGATGCCGACCCAACTCGAAGCTGCGCCGAACAATGTGCCGACCGCGCTTAAGCCGGGTAGGGCGGGCAGGTGGCGCGAGGCTTTGGGTTTGGAGTCTGTCAGGGTTTTGAGGGCGATAAGGGTTAGGAATGCGATAAAGAAGATTTGCAGGGCGCGGGTAGGCATGTATTTGGCGGTTACCGCGCCGATCAGTACGCCGAATATCATGGAGGGGGTCATACGGCGGACAGTCTGCCAGTCAATGGCGCTTTTTTTGTGCTGCGCGTACATGCTGGAGAAAGTGGTGAACACCATTACGGCGAAGGATGTACCGATGGCGAGATGTTGGGCGTAGGGGTGGCTGCTGATGCCTTGCAGTTGCAGTGTCCACAAGACGACGGGGACGACCAACGTACCGCCGCCTACGCCGAACAATCCCGCAATAAAGCCCGCCGCGCTTCCGACGGCGAGCAGGGCGAGGATAATATCCCAAGTCCACATTTTTCAGACGACCTTTTTGTTCCTGCGGCGTTTTTTCAGCCAACGCCGTGCCGCCATAATGTAGCCGGAGAGACTGTACCCCAAGAAGAAGAGGAATAAGACGAGGGCGGGCTTCCATGTGATTAAGAGGAGGATCAACACGGCGAGTACCATGCCCATAAACGGAACTTGGCGGCGAATGTTGATTTCTTTAAAGCTCCAAAACGGGATTTGGACAATCATGGAAATGCCGGCGAAAAGCGTGATGCCCAATGCCCACCAATGTACGCCGGGGAAGCGTTCGACGCTGTGGTTGACCCAAATCAGGCCGACAATCAACGCGGCGGCGGTCGGACTGGGGACGCCGATAAACCAGCGTTTATCGACTTTGCCGATAAGCGTGTTGAAGAGGGCGAGGCGCAGGGCGGCGCAGGCACAGTAGATGAAGGCGACGGAATAACCGATTTTGCCGAATTGCGAAAGTTGCCATTTGTAAATAATCAATGCAGGCGCAACGCCGAAACTGACCATGTCGGCAAGGCTGTCGAGCTGTTCGCCGAATGCGCTTTGGCTGTTGGTCAGCCGCGCCACGCGCCCGTCCATGCCGTCGAGCAGCATGGAGAGGAATACTGCGATCGCCGCTATTTCAAAGTGCTTGTGCATGGATTGGGTGATTGCGAAGAAGGCGCAGAACAGGGCGGCGATGGTGAAGGAGTTGGGCAGCAGGTAGATACTGTTGCGGCGCAATGAATTGCGTTGCAGGTTTTGAGGGTTTTGCGTATTGTCCATAAGCGTTCGATGATGCTGTACGAAGCAGATTTAGGGATTATACCGTATCGTGACCGCCTGACAATTTAATAACGATGGTATTTTTTTATGGCGGCGCGGTTCTGTAACTTGGGTGATGAAAAAGGTCGTCTGAAAACCTTTCGAGGTTTCAGACGACCTTTTGTTTAAGCTGTCATCAGCTCAGTTTGCCATGGCATTGTTTGTATTTCAGGCCGCTTCCGCAAGGGCAGGGGTCGTTGCGGTGGACGACTTGGCCTTGGGCGGCAAGTGCCTCGGGGCTGAAATCCGTTCCGTCGGGATCGAACGCTTCGGTAACCAAATTGGTTTGGGATTGTCCGAGCAGTTCTTCCATGTCGGGCGCTTCGGAGTGGATGGTTTGGATGCCGACGGGTGCGGGTTCGGCAATTTCTTCTACATCGGTGTTGCGCTCGATTTGGACGGAGGTCAAGAGGGCGGCGGTTTGATGCTTGATGCCGCGCCACAGGTTTTCAAACATGGCGAAGGCTTCGCGTTTGTATTCCTGTTTCGGATTTTTCTGTGCATAGCTGCGCAGGTGGATGCCTTGGCGCAGGTAGTCCATGGCGGCAAGGTGTTCGCGCCATTGCAGGTCGATGACTTGCAGCATGACGTTGCGTTCGAAATCCGCCATCGGTTTTTTTCCGACCAGCTCGACTTTGGCTGCGTATTCTTCTTCCACGCGTTTAATCAGACGCTCTTTGATGTCCTGATTGTCCAAAGTGCTGTCTGCTTTGAGCCATGCTTGGATGTCTTCGTGCAGGCGGAATTCGGCGGCAAGCTGGCTTTCGAGTGCGGGGATGTCCCATTGCTCTTCCATGCTGTCGGGCGGTATGTACAAATCGACCAAATCGCTGATGACTTCTTCGCGGATACCTTTAGTCAGGTCGCTGACGTCTTTGCTGTTGAGGATTTCGTTGCGTTGGTGGTAGATGACTTTACGTTGGTCGTTGGCAACGTCGTCGTATTCCAATACTTGTTTGCGCATGTCGAAGTTGCGGCCTTCGACTTTGCGTTGCGCGCCTTCGATTTGGCGGGTCAGCATGCCGTGTTCGATGGCGATACCGCGTTCGGGTGCGAGGCGGTTGAGGATGGCGGCGGCACGGTCGAGCGCAAAGAGGCGCAGCAGCGGGTCTTCAAATGAGAGGTAGAAGCGGCTGGAGCCGGGGTCGCCCTGACGGCCTGCGCGTCCGCGCAATTGGTTGTCGATGCGGCGGCTTTCGTGGCGTTCGGTGCCGATGATGTGCAGGCCGCCTGCCGCGACCACTTGGTCGTGTTCTGCCTGCCAGCCGTTTTCAAGGGCGGCGATTTGTGCGGCTTTTTCTTCGTCGCTCAGGTTTTCGTTGGACTGGATGGCTTCGATTTGGTGCTTGAGGTTGCCGCCGAGGACGATGTCGGTACCGCGGCCCGCCATGTTGGTGGCGACGGTAATGGCGCCGACTTTACCGGCTTGGGCAACGATCAGGGCTTCGCGTTCGTGTTCTTTGGCGTTGAGGACGTTGTGCGGCAGTCCGGCTTTTTGCAGAAGACGGGAAACCAGCTCGGAGTTTTCGATGCTGGTGGTACCGACGAGGACGGGTTGTCCGCGTTTGTGGCATTCTTCGATGTCTTTGACGACGGCTTCGAATTTTTCTTCGGCAGAACGGAAAATCTGGTCGTTGAAGTCTTTACGCTGTACGGGGCGGTTGGTCGGGATGATGACGGTTTCGAGGTTGTAGATGCTTTGGAACTCGAAAGCCTCGGTATCGGCGGTACCGGTCATGCCGGAGAGTTTGGTGTACAGGCGGAAGTAGTTTTGGAAGGTGATGGAGGCGAGGGTTTGGTTTTCGCGTTTGATTTCCACGCCTTCTTTGGCTTCGACGGCTTGGTGCAGACCTTCGGACCAGCGGCGGCCGGACATCAGACGGCCTGTAAATTCGTCGACGATGACGATTTCGCCGTCTTGGATGACGTAGTGTTGGTCTTTATGGAATAACGTATGCGCGCGCAATGCTGCCATGAGGTGGTGCATCAGGGCGATGTTGGCGGCGGAGTAGAGGGAGTCGTTTTCTTGCAGCAAACCCATTTGAATCAGGATTTGCTCGGCGTGTTCGTGACCCGCTTCGCTCAAGATGACTTGGTGTGCTTTTTCATCGACCCAGTAATCGCCTTCGCCTTCTTCGGTTTCTTGGCGGATGAGGTGCGCAGGAAGGCTGTTCATGATTTGGTACAGCTGGATATTGTCATCCGCCTGACCGGAGATAATCAGCGGGGTGCGCGCTTCGTCAATCAGAATGGAGTCCACTTCGTCCACTACGGCAAAATTCAATTCGCGCTGAACTTTGTCGTATTGGTCGGTTACCATGTTGTCGCGCAGGTAGTCGAAGCCGAATTCGTTGTTGGTACCGTAGGTAATGTCGGCGCCATAGGCGTTTTGACGGTCAAACGGCTGCATATCGGCGATGATGACGCCGACGTTTAAGCCGAGGAAGTTGTAGAGCGGTTCCATAATGCCTGCGTCGCGGGCGGCAAGGTAGTCGTTGACGGTAACGACGTGCACGCCTTTGCCGGACAGGGCGTTGAGATAGACGGCAAGGGTGGCGACCAAGGTTTTACCTTCGCCGGTACGCATTTCGGCGATTTTGCCGTCGTGCAGCACCATGCCGCCGATAAGCTGGACGTCGAAGTGGCGCATACCGAGTACGCGGCGGGACGCTTCGCGGCAGACGGCGAAGGCTTCGACCAAAATGTCGTCCAAAGTCTGACCGTTGGCAAGACGTTGTTTGAATTCGGCTGTTTTAGCCTGTAAATCCGCATCGCTCAAGGCTTTCATTTGTTCTTCGAGTGCGTTGATTTTGGCAACGGATTTACGGTATTGTTTGAGCAGCCGGTCATTGCGGCTGCCGAAGATTTTCTTAGCAATGTTTGTCAGCATGAAATAGTTCCTGCGCCTGATATAAAATAATGGCGAAACGGGGATTTTAACACAAGCCTCGCGGCAAGGCAGTCATGCCGTTTGAAATAAAGGCAGTTTTACCGGATTTCAATCTTGATAATACAACCGTACACTTTGAAAAGGTCGTCTGAAACATATGAATTTGGAACAATTGGGCAAGCGGGATGCGCGGTTGGCCGGTTTGTTGCAGCAGTCGCAACAATGGCGCAGGCTGGATGCGGCAGTCAAACGCATCCTGCCGGCAAACCTGCACCCGCACTTTCAAACCGCCTGCATCGAAGAGGGCAGGCTGGTGTTGCTGGCGGCAAACGGTATGGCGGCTTCGCGCCTGAAAATGATATTGCCCGCGCTTGTGCCGCAGCTTCAGGAGTTGAACGCGGGGATTCGGGATGTGGCGGTCAAAGTCGTGCCGAAGCCGCCGGCGCAACCCAAAGTCAACAGCCTGCATTTGAGCGGGGCGGCATTGGAGAGTTTTGATGCGGCGGCGGCAAAATTGGAAGACAAGCATCCTGAATTGGCTGCCGCGCTGGCGGAGTTGGTGCGCAAACACAGCCGTTGAGTTTGAAATGGTTGTGTTGTTTGTTAATTAAAGTTAAAGAGTATTTCGTCTGACCGATAAAATCTAATACTAAAGAAATACGACATTAATAGTAGCCATTCTCATTTGTGTAAACTGAGGTAAAACAGCCGTTGAATTTTGGATTTGTTCGATTTGTTGTAGCAGAATATAGCTTCATTTTCATCCTTCTTTCGCTTGCGGATATGAAATCTGAAATTAGGTTCATTAATATATATTCGCAAGTTTTATTTTGTAGAACTTAACATATTCTCACCTATCATTAGGAGATACACATGAAAGCTTATTTGGCTCTGATTTCCGCTGCCGTTATCGGCTTGTCCGCTTGTTCACAAGAAGCTTCAAAACCTGCCGAAGCCTCTGCCCCGACTGCATCTGCTGCTTCCGAAGCCGCACCTGCACCTGCAGAAAGCGCACCTCCTGCCGATGCTCCTGCTTCCGGCGCGGCTTCCGCCAACTCTGCAGCAGCACCTGCCGCCGGCAACTGCGCGACTACTGTCGAAGCCAACGACGCTATGCAGTTCAACACTAAAGAAATCCAAGTAAGCAAAGCTTGTAAAGAATTCACCATCACTTTGAAACACACCGGTACCCAACCTAAAGAAAGCATGGGTCACAACATCGTCATCGGTAAAGCCGAAGACATGGACGGTATTTTCAAAGACGGTGCCGGCGCTGCTGCAACCGACTACGTGAAAGCTGACGATGCACGCGTTGTTGCCCACACCAAACTGGTCGGCGGCGGCGAAGAAGCTTCCCTGACTCTGGATCCTGCCAAACTGGCAGGCGGCGAATACAAATTTGCCTGCACCTTCCCGGGACACGGTGCTTTGATGAACGGCAAAGTGACTTTGGTCGACTAATCCGTCCAAGCTTCAAAATACAGACAGCCTGCTTTATGCAGGCTGTTTTGTTATAAAATGGTCGTCTGAAAAGTACCCATTGAGAACACAAACATGAATCCGTTTGAAACCAAAAGCGTTACCTTTGCCGAACCGATTGAAATGCTGTACGCCTGCCACGGCAAAGTACGCCGTTTCTGCGGCCAAGTCGCCATGCTGTCGGACTATATCGCCGAAAACGGCTGCAATCAGATTGTTTTGCAAACCATCCGCCAAATCGCCCAGTATTTCAACGTCGCCGCCCCGCTGCACCATGAAGACGAAGAAGAAAACTTCTTCCCGCTCCTGCTGCAATACGCGCCGCAAGCCCAAGAAAGCGTGAATGAGCTTTTGCGCCAACATGTCAGCCTGCATGGCAACTGGGATGCCGTGGCTGCCGAATTTGCCAAACTCGAAGCAGACAACGCCTATATCCCCGATGCGGAAGCGTTCAAACGCTTTGTGGCAGGTTACGATGTGCATTTGGCGATTGAAGAACCCTTGTTCGACATGGGCAAAACGTTTATCCCCAAAGAGAAACTGACCGAAATCGGCGAAATCATGGCGGCGCGCCGACGCAGATAAGGTCGTTTACAGATTGCCGTTTCTTCAAACAAAGGTCGTCTGAAAACTTGAAAACAGAGTTTCAGACGACCCCCAGTATCTCCCTGCAAACCAACCACGTCGTCTGAAAAGGAAGCAACCATGCTGACGCCAAAAAGCTGCGATTTGTTCAATATCCCGTTTTTCCAGTTTGCCCAGCTCAAAAAATACCAGCCCGAGAGCATTCCGCAAATCAAAGCCGACTACAAGGAAAACTGGCAGATATGGCAGCAGCTGATACAGCAGGTCGCCGCCGATTTGGGCGAACCTTTCGCCCCGCCGCATATCGAACGCTGGTGTAACGGCTGGCAGGTTCGTGCCCATTTCTTCGCCTACTTCAAATACGCCCAATACAAAAATTCCGCCGCGATTTTATCGATTTTATTGAACCGCCGCCGCCTGAGCGTCAGCTTGGATTGGCACTGCTATAAAGCCGATGTGTCGCCGATTGCGCTGCCGGAATACAACCGCTGGCTGGATGATTTCGATACCGAAAAATACGCCGCATTCGATATGTGGCACGGCGCGGAAAGCGAATATGACGACTACCGCACCGTCGCACAACAAAGCGAATCCGACCGAAGGTTGCAAAACGACGAAGACTTTTTCTGCATCGGCAAACACATCGAGCGCGACGATTTGGGAAAACAGGATGTAGCGAAATGGATAGCCGAAACGGTGGAAGATTTGCTGCCGCTTTATGAAGCCTGTCATGGCAAATGATTTAGAACTATCAACCCAACCCAAAGGTCGTCTGAAAATCAGATTGAGAACATTTCAGACGACCTGATTTCCAAAGTGAAAAAAATGACCGAAACCCAATCCCTAGAACTCGCCAAAGCGTTGATTTCCCGCCCGTCCGTTACTCCCGACGACCGAGATTGCCAAAAACTGCTTGCCGAACGCCTGCACAAAATCGGTTTTGCGGCTGAAGAACTCCATTTCGGCGACACCAAAAACATCTGGTTGCGACGCGGCACGCAGGCTCCCGTCGTCTGTTTTGCGGGGCATACCGACGTTGTGCCGACGGGCCCTGTTGAAAAATGGGATTCGCCCCCGTTCGAACCGACCGAGCGCGACGGAAGATTATACGGGCGCGGCGCGGCGGACATGAAAACCAGCATCGCCTGCTTCGTTACCGCCTGCGAACGCTTCGTTGCCGAACATCCCGACCACCAAGGCAGCATTGCGCTCCTGATTACTTCCGACGAAGAGGGCGACGCGCTGGACGGTACGACCAAAGTCGTCGATGTATTGAAAGCGCGTGACGAGCTTATCGACTACTGCATCGTCGGCGAACCGACCGCCGTGGACAAATTGGGCGATATGATTAAAAACGGCCGACGCGGTTCGCTGTCGGGCAACCTGACCGTCAAAGGCAAGCAAGGGCATATTGCCTATCCGCATTTGGCAATCAATCCCGTGCATACTTTTGCCCCGGCGCTGCAAGAGCTGACGCAGGAAGTCTGGGACGAAGGCAACGAATACTTCCCGCCGACCAGCTTTCAAATTTCCAATATCAACGGCGGCACAGGCGCGACCAATGTCATTCCGAGTGAGCTGAACGTCAAATTCAATTTCCGCTTCTCCACCGAGTCCACCGAAGCAGGGCTGAAACAACGCGTTCACGCCATTTTGGACAAACACGGCGTGCAATACGATTTGCAGTGGTCGTGCTCGGGGCAGCCCTTCCTGACCCATGCGGGCAAACTGACCGACATGGCACGCGCAGCCATTGCCGAAACCTGCGGCGTAGAGACCGAATTGTCCACCACCGGCGGCACTTCGGACGGACGCTTCATTAAAGCCATTGCGAAAGAACTCATCGAATTAGGCCCGTCCAATGCCACCATCCACCAAATCAACGAAAACGTGCGGCTGGACGATATTCCGAAGCTGTCGGTGGTGTATGAGGGGATATTGGCGCGGTTGTTGCGGTAAATATTATTCAAATTAAAATGCCGACTAAAAATAAGGATGTTTTCAGACGGCGTAAAATAAAAAAGCGGAGGCAGCAGCTTCCGCTTATTTGTATGTCAAGCTTTTCAGAAAAAAGACAATCACTTTTTATTTCGTGAATCCCTAAATTTCCAAAGCTCGTTGCAAACTTTGTGTCCAGGCAGTTTTAAATGCGGGATCTTTGGCAAAGAGTTTGTAAAGCTCTAATTCGTCCCGATGACGTTCGCTCATTACATCTCGTAAAATAGATTGGAATGCCAGTTCTCGGGTGTGAATATCAGGGTTGTTTAGATATTTCTGTTCAAAATCCTTATGTTTGCGGATTCGGTCAGTAATATTGATGAATTTTACCCGTTGCTCATCCGGTGTTGCGCTCCAGCCTTGAAACCATCTTTCGTTAAATACACGAATAATTTCATCAATTGGGTCTTTCTCTTCATCGTCTCTGTGGACACCGCGTAGGTTCGGATTTTGCGGTGCCAACTCCGTTTCTTCATCGTCTAATTTAATGCTGTAATTTAATTTGTCACGCGCCAAACCGTAAGAGTTTAAATCTACAGCATCTAAAATCTCATCAAATTCGTCCATCGGATCTTGTACTTTTAATTTTGGTACTAAGAATTTGAGGAACCAATAGAGCTTTTCCCAAGCAATATTTTCAAAATTGATGATGGAGGCCATTTGTCCGTAGATTTTTAAAAACTGTTTTGCCTTGATTTTAAAGTCTACTTTTGCGGTTTGTTCAAGATTCAAGTCATGATCGAAACGTTGGACTGCTACATCAATCATACTGCTTAATTGCTGTGCGTCTTTATTGGCAAAATAGCCTTCAGTAAAGTTGTTGACCTCTGCCTGTTCGTACACGCCGGTTTCATCCAACTGATCTTTCAAATCATGCAAGACATTGACATCGGTTGCTTGCGACAACGACGTAGAAGTATAAAACGGCTCAAATGCTTGCTGAATATCTTCAACGCTGTTAAAAAAGTCCAATACAAACAAATCTTCCGTGCGTTTTCCCAACTTATTCGCACTACGATTTAAACGAGATAAAGCTTGCACACAAAGTACGCCGGAGAGTTTCTTATCCACATACATCGCACACAATTTCGGCTGGTCAAAACCAGTCAGATATTTATTGGCGACCACCAGCAAACGATATTCATCTTGATCGAAATAATCTTTGGTTTCACTTTCCGCAAACCCATTCATTTCCGCTTCAGTGTATTCAACGCCATCAACCACTTTACTGCCTGAAAACGCAATCGCAATTTTAAATGGATTGCCTCGCTCAGCCAGCAATCGGTTTAACGCCTGAAAATAGCGGATGGCGGTTTCAATATTTTGCGTTACCACCATTCCCTTGGCTTTGCCTTTGAGTTTTTTACGGTTAAAGATTTGCTGGATAAAATGATCCAGCATCACCTCTGCTTTAGTATCAATCGTTTGTTGAGAACGCTCCACATAAGCTTTCAGACGGCTTTGTGCCTTTTTACTATCAAATTCCGGATTATCTTCAATCGATTTAGTGATCTCATAAAAACTTTTATAAGTGGTGTAATTGGCGATCACATCTAAAATAAAGCCTTCTTCAATCGCCTGTTTCATGGAATAAAGGTGGAACGGCTTAAATTTACCATCAGCCTGTTTCTCGCCGAATTTTTCCAAAGTGCTGTTTTTCGGTGTGGCGGTGAAAGCAAAATACGACGCATTGCCACGCATTTTGCGGGATTGCATGGCTTGTAAAATCAAATCTTGCACATCTTCGGCATCAAGGTCTTCCGTTTTGCCGATGGCTCGGTTCATATTGTCGTGTGCCGAACCGGATTGTGAGCTGTGCGCCTCATCAATAATCACCGCAAATTGTTTATCACCCAAATCAGCAATGCCATCCACAATAAACGGGAATTTCTGAATCGTGGTAATAATGATTTTTTTGCCCTGCTCAAGCGATTGGCGCAATTCTGCCGAACTCAACGCCGGCGCAACAATATTTTTAACTTCTGAAAAATCTTTGATATTGTCGCGCAGTTGCTTATCTAGCAAACGACGGTCGGTAACGACAATCACCGAATCAAAAATCGGGCGGTCTGCCTCTCTACCGTTTGCCGCCTTTTCATTGCGCGGATAAGCCTCAATCAACTGATACGCCAACCAAGTAATGGAATTAGATTTGCCCGAGCCGGCAGAGTGTTGAATCAGATAGCGTTTGCCCACGCCTTGTTCGCTGACATCAGCAATCAAACGGCGCACCACCTCTAATTGATGATAGCGGGGAAAAAAGAGCGAGCGTTTCTCCAGCGGATCTTTGGTTGAACCATCTAAACGCATAAAATGCTGAATAATATTGGCAAGGCTGGCTTTGCTGAATACCTCTTGCCATAAATACGACGTGCGGTGTCCGTTTGGATTCGGCGGATTGCCCTTGCCGCAGTTGTTGCCCAAATTAAACGGCAAGAAAAACGTAGCAGGCCCCGCCAATTTGGTGGTCATATAAGCTTCTTCCGTATCTAAGGCAAAATGCGCCAAACAACGCCCGAAATGAAACAGCGTTTGGCTTAAATCTCGGTTGCGATATTGTTTTTGGGCATCAATGGCCGTCTGACCCGTCCAATGGTTTTTCAGTTCAAGGGTAATAATCGGCAAGCCATTAACAAACAGCACCATATCCACCGTTTCATTGCTTGAGGCAGAATAAGGCACTTGGCGCATACAGCTAAACAGATTCTGTTCAAAACGCTGCTTGACCTTTTCGCCGCTGCTGGCAAGCGGAACAGGGTAGAGCAAATCAAAATGGGCGCTATCAATATCCAAGCCTTTTTTCAGCAGGTGCAAGACACCGTTTTTCTTTATTTGGCGGTCTAACCGCTCTAGAATTTTACGTTGCCAATCGTTTGGATTGAGCTGTTTAAAACGGGCAAGTTCTGCCTCTTGGCTGGTTTGCAGGAATTGCCAAAACAGGCGCGTATCAATCGCAAACTGCGCATCAAAATCCTGTGAAAATGCCAGCTCAAAACCATGATGTCGCGGCAGGTATTCCGCCTTCGGCTCGCCCAGCTTGTTTTCCCAGTTTTCACGCCAAGTGCCGGTTAAGGCTTTTTCGATAGCAATTTCTAAATCTTTTTCCTTTGTTCCTGAAACCATTTTTCACCCTTTTGTGAAATTTTTAAAATTTATTCATTACGTCTAAGTTGCACCGCCGCCAATATTCAAAATCCATCGGATTTTTTGACCGCACTTTTCACACCTATACCCGCACCTTGCCGGTCACCACATCGTTAATCAATACGCTTTTATACTCTTTCAGTTTTTCAATATGGGCTGTTTTTAATGCGATTGCTTGATCGATTTTGGTTGCTTGTTTATTGAGGTAAATAGCAATTTTTTGTTGTTCCTCTAAATCTGGTAATGGAAGATAAAAATTTTTGATTGCTTGAAAGTTTAGTCCCTCGCGTCCACCTCCTTGTTGAAAGAACCAAATTTGTTTTTGTCCAATTTCTGAAGCTAATAGCATATTCAAAAAAATTGTATTAATTTTTTTATTTGGACGAATAATACAAACATGCTGGTTCACATTCATTTCTTCATTCGAATCCACATAAAAACAACGTCCTAAAGAGCCCCCCGTAATATTTAAAAGTACATCTCCTTTACGTACCTTACTATTTTTCATTGAATTATGTGTAAATTCAGAAATTCTTGCTACATCATTTAAATCAATGCGATCAAAGTGTATATTTTGACTGCGTAATAATGGTATGCCACCATCAATATAATTTGAACCACCTCCTAAAGGGGTAATTCCACTACCTATTTTGGAAGTAACATGTTTAATTTTCTTCACTTCCCAATGCTCCGGCACTTGCCCTATCCACTCCACACCGGAATCTTTTAACGGCACATCAGGGTTTAAGCCACGGGTTACAGCATTTTGAATCAGAATCTGCTTGTGCTCTTTCAACAGAGCAATCTGCTTTTCCGCCAAATCCACCGCCTGATCGATTTTGGCCGTTTTATCGTCTAGGAATTGTGCGATTTTTTGTTGTTCGGAGAGAGGAGGAATTGGAAAATACAATTTTTTTAAATCATCTTGTGATATTTTCATTCTTATTGTATTCATTTTTCCATTTTCACCGAATTTTATAAGAATTCCTTTACCAAATCGCAATAATCCTCTTTGAAAATTTTCATTTTTAAAAATACTTTCATAATAAGATAAATTTGCTCTTTGATTATATAAAGATAAAGCATAATACACAGGGCTAATAGCACCAAAATATTTTGATACCCCAACAGCACCAACGATAACATTCATACTATTAAGAACAATATCATTTGGATATGCTAATTTATAAGAAGATAAGTCATCTTTTCTTTTATTTCCGCCTCTATTTTCATCTGAATATTCAGTGACTCCATTTGCAATGGATAAAGATAATATATTATCCGTTTTAATCGGATCATTTTTTTCATTTCTAAATTTAAAAATAGATCTAATAGGCAAACACTCCCAATGACTCGGTATTTCCCCCAGCCATTCCACGTCTGAATCTTTGTAACTCTCGTATCGTCTCATTTGCAAAAAATCCTTAAAATCTGACCGCTTGAATATACCCAATGCAGCTTATATGCCTAAAATCTCACTAATCAAGCCGTCTGCTTGTTTTTCCAAAGTGAGAATATCTTGGGCAACTTCTGCAAGGCTGCGTAATGGTTTATGGCGGTAGAAGTATTTATTGAAGCTGATTTCATAGCCGATTTTCACGCTTTCCATATTCAGCCATGCTTCGCTGATGTGCGGCTGCACTTCGGCTTTGAAATAGTCGTGGATATTTTGTTTAAGCGGTATGGATTCGCTGTCGCGCAAGTCGCTGCTTGTTTCGTATTGGAGATATTCGCCTGCTTTGCCGGTGGCGTAATAGCCAAAGTCTGCCAGCTCATCGGCTTGGCATTGGTAGCGTTGGCAAAGGGCATCCAATTCATTTGGTTTGAGCTTAATTGTTTTGGCAATCACTTTGGCGGCATTTTCGTTGTACCAGCTTACGGCATTGAAAATGGCCTTTTTCTCTGTGGCAGAAAGGGCGATTTTTTCAGCTTTCAGACGGCCTTCTACGGCTTGTTTGAATTGGTTGAAATCGTCAAATTGTTGTTCGCCGAAATGTTCAAGCAGTTTTGATGCCGTCTGAAAAAGTGCGGCGGCTTTTTCCCACGTTTTAATATCCAACAGCTTGGCTTTGTTTTTGTTGTTTAAGGCAATGCCTTGCGCCTCACACCAAGCGCTGATTTCTGGCTCGGTTTTGGCTAAAAATTCGGCGTTGTAAACCTGTTCACCATGTTGCTGATAAAGATATTGCATCGGCTCAAACAGGGCTTTGTCAAAACGTAAAGACGCAATATTCTCTGCGGTAAATTGGGCAGAACGACGGTCTGGGCGTTCGATGGTGACTTTGTAATAGCCGAAATCTTGATTGTCAAAAATCTGCGAAGCTAAGCCGACCGCTTCATTTTGGCTGTCGGTTTCGCGTGCTTTAGCGCTGAAATCAAGATAGTTTTGGGTAATCTCCGCAATATATTCCGGCGCGAATTCGCAGTTTTTGTCGCCTAGGTTTTTACGCAACTTACGGAATAAGAGGCTGGCATCAATCAGCTGTACTTTGCCTTTGCGCGCTTCGGGTTTGTTGTTGGACAGCAACCAAATATAGGTGGTAATGCCTGTGTTGTAGAACAGGTTGTTAGGCAGCTGTACGATGGCCTCCAGCAAATCGTTCTCAATGATATGGCGACGGATATTGCTTTCCCCCGAACCTGCATCGCCGGTAAAGAGGCTTGAGCCGTTATGTACGGAGGCTATTCGGCTGCCGATTTTGTTGTCATTCGGCGATTTCATTTTGCTGACCATTTCCATTAGGAATAGCAGCTGCCCATCGCTGGAGCGTGGCGTGGCATCAAGAACTTCTTCTTTTCCCCAGTAATCAGGCAAGCTGACTTTAAAGCGGCTGTCGATAACATCGTTGCCGTCTTTAATATAAGCTTGGTCGCTGCTCCAGCTTTTGCCGTATGGCGGATTGGAAAGCATGAAGTCAAAGTAATTGCCTTGGAAGCTGTCGGTTGCAAGGGTGGAGCCGACTTTGATGTTTTCGGGATTATCGCCTTTAATCATCATGTCGGATTTGCAGATGGCGTAAGTTTCGTCGTTGATTTCTTTACCAAATAGGAAAATTGAACGCTCGCCTTGCGATTCTGGCAGCGGATATTTTTGTTCAATGAAGTTTTGTGATTCGGTCAGCATACCGCCGCTGCCGCAAGCAGGGTCGTAAATCGTAATAATCGCCGGGATTTGGTTTTTGAGCGGGTCAAAGACCAAATGCGTCATCAGCTCAATCACTTCGCGTGGCGTAAAGTGTTCGCCGGCTTCTTCGTTGTTTTCTTCGTTAAATTTACGGATCAGTTCTTCAAACACATAGCCCATGCCCAGATTGCTCAAAGCAGGTAATTTGTTGCCATCCGGGTCTTGTTGCTCTTTAGGCGTCAGGTTGATGTAAGGGGAGACAAACTTTTCCAACACACTCAGCAAAACATTTTTATGGGACATGTGGCGGATTTGTTCACGCAGCTTGAAGCAGTTGATAATTTCCTGCACGTTGGCACTAAAACCATCAAGATATTCTTCAAAATTCGCCAGCATGTACTGTGGCGTATTGCTGGCGGTTTGGTAGAGGGATTTCAACGTCCATTTCGAGGTATTGTAGAAGACATAACCTGTAAGGATTTCGATAGGTTGGTTATCCAATTCGGTAAATGCCAATTCTTCTTTTTGAAAGCGCACTTCTTCTAATACCGCTTCTTTGCTTTGCTCAAGCAAAGTATCCAAACGACGAAGCACAAACATCGGCAAAATCACATCACGATATTTGCCGCGTACATACACATCTCGTAGGCAATCGTCGGCAATACTCCAGATAAAAGAAACGAGTTTGTTGTGAACTGAATGATCCATATTTATTCCTGAGTGATTTATTACCAATTTGACGCAATATTGTTCCTTATTTTCACTAAAAGGACAATTCATGTTTTTAGAAAATGGGTATTCCGGTTTGTTTCTTTGGTTTCTAAAATCTAGGTAGGACCAATTTAGGAAATAAAAATTTTGTAATAAGGCGCGTGCTTTTCCTCTAGAATATGGCAAAACAGCGTGAGAGCTGACCATCCATATTTGGAGCAAACTATGATAACTCTGCCTTCTCTGCATAATCTGCCGATGCGATGGAATTTTATACGAGAGCGACTGGAAACAGACTTTTCAGACGACCTCGAAGCCCTGCTGCATGAACGTTTTACGGAACACGAAGCCAAGCAGTTCGAGCAGGATTTTATCGACCGTATCGGCTGCACGCTTGAAGAATATGTCCGTATCCGCCGCGCCATCCGTTTGTTGGAAGCGAGTTATCCCGACAGTCCGAACGAATTAACTACTGCCGCCATTGCCACGCCTTTGGGCGAGATGCTGGCAGTGTTTGGCAGCAAGGGTTTGTGTTTGCTGGAATTTGTCGGGCAGAAGCATATGGAGCAGGAAATTACCGCCGTCCAAAAAGCTTTGCGTGGACGGTTTGTGTTTCGGGAAGATGAGCGAACGCAACTTCTGCGGCAGGAATTGGACTTATACTTCAAGGGTCGTCTGAAAACCTTTGCCACGCCTTTGGAGCAGATTGGTACTGAATTTCAAAAGCAGGCATGGGATGCGCTTTTGGCGATTCCTTACGGCGAAACGCGCAGCTACAAGGAGCAGGCGCAGCGTTTGGGCAATCCCAAAGCCGTCCGCGCCGTTGCTGCCGCCAACGGGCAGAACAAAGTATCCATCCTGATTCCCTGCCACCGCGTCATCGGCAGTGATGGCAAGCTGACCGGCTACGCAGGCGGCTTGAACCGCAAACAGTCGCTGCTTGCTTTGGAACGCGGTGAAGTTCAGACGACCTTGTTTTGATTTTGAGGTCGGATACTGGTATCCGACAACGCCGATTGAAATGATCGGATTTGAAAATACGACCTGACTATAGTGGATTAACTTTAAATCAGGACAAGGCGACGAAGCCGCAGACAGTACAGATAGTACGGAACCGATTCACTTGGTGCTTCAGCACCTTAGAGAATCGTTCTCTTTGAGCTAAGGCGAGGCAACGCCGTACCGGTTTAAAGTTAATCCACTATAAAATAGAGCAGCGGCAGATTGTTCATCAATGCCCGACCTGCCGGAAAGGAGAAATACGAATATGAACCTGAAAAACCGCCATTTCCTGAAACTTTTGGACTTCACGCCCGCAGAAATCACCGCCTACCTCGACCTTGCCGCCGAGTTGAAAGCCGCCAAAAAGGCAGGGCGCGAAGTGCAGCGGATGAAGGGGAAGAACATTGCCCTGATTTTTGAAAAAACATCGACCCGCACCCGCTGCGCGTTTGAAGTCGCCGCGCGCGACCAAGGGGCGGGGGTCACTTATCTGGAGCCGTCCGCCAGCCAAATCGGGCATAAGGAAAGCATTAAAGACACCGCCCGCGTGTTGGGCAGGATGTACGACGGCATCGAATATCGCGGCTTCGGGCAGGACGTGGTCGAAGAATTGGCGAAATACGCCGGCATGCCCGTGTTCAACGGCTTGACCAACGAGTTCCACCCCACCCAAATGCTCGCCGACGCGCTGACCATGCGCGAACACAGCGGCAAACCTTTGAACCAAACCGCGTTTGCCTACGTCGGCGACGCGCGTTACAACATGGCAAATTCGCTGCTGGTGTTGGGCGCGAAGCTCGGCATGGACGTGCGTATCGGCGCACCGAAAACCTTGTGGCCGTCTGAAAACATCGTCGCCCGCGCCCGCGCCGTCGCCGAAGAAACAGGCGGAAAGATTTTGCTGACCGAAAACGCGGAAGAAGCCGTCAAAAGCGTCGATTTTATCCATACCGACGTGTGGGTCAGCATGGGCGAGCCGAAAGAGGCGTGGCAGGAACGCATTGATTTATTGAAAGATTACCGCGTTACCCCCGAACTGATGGCGGCATCGGGCAATCCGCAGGTCAAATTCATGCACTGCCTGCCCGCCTTCCACAACCGCGAAACCAAAGTCGGTGAATGGATTTTCGAAACCTTCGGCTTAAACGGCGTGGAAGTAACGGAAGAAGTATTCGAAAGCCCCGCCAGCATCGTGTTCGACCAGGCGGAAAACCGGATGCACACGATTAAAGCGGTGATGGTGGCGGCGTTGGGGGACTGACGGCGTTTCTGTTTGAATCCATTAAAAAGGTCGTCTGAAAATCAATATAACGGGTTTTCAGACGACCTTTTGCCTTTATATCCTTTATAATCACGTCCATCACATTTTTATCCGCGCGCCCCTCCAAGCGGCGACGGAGCAATACGCGGCAGAGGCATGGCGGGTTCAGTTTAAACGGGTTTGGCATGGCTCCGCCTGTCCTGATTGAAGTTTAATTCGCCATCTGAATACGCCGCCCATCCGAAAGGTTCGCATGACCACTTATTCCCTCTTCGTTACCTGCCCGCGCGGTCTCGAAGCCCCTTTATCCCAAGAACTCGAACAACTCAAATGCCAAGACATCCGCGCCGTTGACGGCGGCGTCGCGTGCAAAGGCGGTATGGAGCAGGTATACCGCATCAACCTGCATTCGCGCACTGCCAGCCGCGTGTTGCTGCGCCTGACCAAAAGCGGCTACCGCAGCGAACAAGACATTTATAAAGCGGCGAAAAATATCCGCTGGACGGATTGGTTCGACTTGGAACAAACCTTCAAAGTCAAAGTAGAAGGCAAACGCGCCCAAGTCAAAAGTTTGGATTTCGTCGGACTGAAAATCAAAGACGCCGTGTGCGACGTGTTCCGCGACGCTTGCGGCGCGCGCCCCAGCGTCGGCAAAATCCGCCCCGACATCCGCATCCATGCCTTTATCGACGAACGCGACATTCAAATTTTCATCGACACATCCGGCGAAGCCTTGTTCAAACGCGGCTACCGCCAAGATACGGGTGAAGCGCCGATGCGCGAGAACTTGGCTGCGGGGTTGCTGCTGCTGGCGGGCTATGACGGTACGCAGCCTTTCCAAGACCCGTTTTGCGGTAGCGGCACCATCGCCATCGAAGCCGCGTGGATTACCACCCGCCGCGCGCCCGGTTTGATGCGCCGTTTCGGGTTTGAGAAGCTGAAAAACTTCGATGCTGCCCTTTGGAAAAAGCTGCAACACGAAGCCGAAACGCAAATCCGCCCCGCGCCTGCCCCGATTTCAGGCAGCGACAACGACCGCCATATGATCCGCGCTGCCGTTGCCAACGCCCAAGCTGCCGAAGTGGACACGTTTATCCGTTTTGAAGTCAAAGACGCGCAGGATACCCGTCCGAACGGGGAAGGCGGCATTTTGATTTCCAATCCGCCTTACGGCGTCCGCCTTGCCGAAGTCCAAGCCCTGCAAGCCCTTTATCCGCAGTTGGGCGCGTGGCTGAAGCAGCATTACGCGGGCTGGTTGGCAGGAATGTTTACCGGCGACCGCGATATGCCGAAATTCATGCGCCTTTCACCCAAACGCAAAATCCCGCTCTACAACGGCAACCTCGACTGCCGCCTGTTTTTGATGGATATGGTCAAAGGGTCGAACCGATAAATACGGTTGAAGGTCGTCTGAAAAGCGGCGGCAACGCTGTTTTTGTTTTCAGACGACCTTTTTGTTTGGAAGAAATGCAAGCGATATAGTGGATTAACTTTAAATCAGGACAAGGCGACAAAGCCGCAGACAGTACAGATAGTACGGAACCGA
>CAUVJL010000043.1:0-19963 GCA_963552075.1 uncultured Neisseria sp. | reverse complement strand
TACTGTCTGCGGCTTCGTCGCCTTGTCCTGATTTAAATTTAATCCACTATATCAATCCCCTGCGGCGGCGTCACGTTTCGGGCTTTCTGAATTTCTGTTTTTACTTTTTGATTTAAGAGAATCGGCTCACAAGGAGGCACAATGAAGCCAGTAAACATCGGTCTTTTAGGTTTAGGTACGGTCGGCGGCGGTACGGCTGCCGTGTTGCAGGACAATGCGGCGGAAATCAGCCGTCGTTTGGGACGCGAAGTGCGCATCAGTGCCGTATGCGACTTGAGCGAAGAAAAAGCCCGCCAAACCTGTCCGTCCGCAGCCTTCGTCAAAGACCCGTTCGAACTGGTCGCGCGTGAAGACGTCGATGTCGTCGTCGAATTGTTCGGCGGTACCGGCATCGCCAAAGATGCAGTATTAAAAGCCATTGAAAACGGCAAACACATCGTTACCGCCAACAAAAAACTGCTCGCCGAATACGGCAACGAAATCTTCCCGCTGGCGGAAGAAAAAAACGTCATGGTGCAATTTGAAGCGGCAGTAGCGGGCGGCATCCCGATTATCAAAGCCCTGCGCGAAGGCCTCGCCGCCAACCGCATCCGCAGCATCGCCGGCATCATCAACGGCACCAGCAACTTCATCCTCTCCGAAATGCGCGAAAAAGGCAGCGCGTTTGCCGACGTATTGAAAGAAGCGCAGGCATTGGGCTATGCCGAAGCCGATCCGACCTTCGACATCGAAGGCAACGACGCAGGCCACAAAATTACCATCATGAGCGCGCTGGCATTCGGCACGCCGATGAACTTCCCCGCCTGCTATCTCGAAGGCATCAGCAAACTCGACAGCCGCGACATCAAATACGCCGAAGAACTCGGCTACCGCATCAAACTTCTGGGCATCACCCGCAAAACCGACAAAGGCATCGAATTGCGCGTCCATCCGACCCTGATTCCCGAAAGCCGCCTCTTGGCAAACGTCAACGGCGTGATGAACGCCGTGCGCGTCAACGCCGATATGGTCGGCGAAACCTTATATTACGGCGCGGGCGCGGGCGCATTGCCGACCGCTTCCGCCGTGGTTGCCGACATCATCGACATCGCACGCCTGATTGAAGCCGATACCGGCCACCGCGTACCGCATCTGGCGTTCCAACCCGCCCAAGTCCAAGCTCAAACCATCCTGCCTATGGACGAAATCACCAGCAGCTACTACCTGCGCGTCCAAGCCAAAGACGAACCGGGTACGCTGGGGCAAATCGCCGCGCTTCTGGCGAAAGAAAACGTGTCCATCGAAGCCTTAATCCAAAAAGGTGTCATCGACCAAACCACCGCCGAAATCGTGATTCTGACCCACAGCACGGTCGAGAAAAACATCAAGCGCGCCATTGCCGCCATCGAAGCATTAAGCTGCGTGGAAAAACCGATCACCATGATCCGCATGGAAAGCCTGCATGACTGAGCCGAAAAACGAAATGTCCGCCGAAGAGCAAGCCGCGGCGCGTAAAAAAGCGAAAGCCAAAATCCGCACCATCCGCATTTGGGCGTGGGTCATTTTGGCGCTGCTCGCCGCGACCGCCCTGCTCTCCCAATGCGCCATGTCCAAACCGCAGGCAAAGCAGAACATCTTTGAGTCTTGCGTGAAAAACATCCCCTTTGCCGAAAAATGGCAAAACGATTTGAAAGAAAGGGGCTTGGATTCAAACAACAGCAAACTCGCCACCGATTACTGCACCTGTATGTGGGACAAGCCTTTGGACAAACTTTCCGAAGAGCAAATCCGTTCATTGGGCAAACTCAGCCCGCAAGAGCAACTCGACCTGCTCGGCGGCGCGCAAGCATTTGAAGATCGCGACAAGCAATGTGTGGCAGGTTTGAAGGCGGAATAATCCGGTTTTAACATAGCAAAAAGGTCGTCTGAAAAAACTCCGTTTGTTTTTTTCAGACGACCTTTTTATTGATAAGGGATTCACTGCACATCAGGATGGAACAACAAAACTATGCTCGGACGATCGGTTTCTTCCCTTCCAACCATGCCTTCAGTTTTTCCTCATCCAAAAACCAATGGCAGATTTCTTCGTCACCATCCAATAACACGGGGACAAGCTCGTTATATTGTTCTTCTAAAACAGGGTCTTCATCGACATCGAAGATTTCCAACTCAAAACCGAATGCCTCTTGATACGGCTTGAGCTGTTCACGCATTTTGTGACAGAGACTGCAATATTCTCGAAACATCAGGGTCAGCTTCATGGCGGATGCTTTGCGGTGTGGTAAACGAAAAACGGATTGTAAGATAAAGGCTGCCGTCAATGCAAAGGTCGTCTGAAACCTTGATTTCGGTTTCAGACGACCTTTGATAATGCTTTAGACAAGATTAGGATTGCACATTGATACCGGCGGTAACTGTCGTTTGCGCACTGTTGGCATTCAGGAAGGAAGCCGCCAACTCGCCGCAGCAGCCGCAGCAGGTCGCAACGCCCAATTGAGCCTGCAAATCGCTCATGGTACTCGCGCCTGCAGCGATGGTTTCTTTGATGTCGTGGTCGGTAATGGCATTGCAAATGCAAACAAACATGATGTGCTCCGTGTTTTCTTTCGCTCAGTATTGATAGTGTGTTTTATTCTTAAACGTAAATATAAATAAAAACAGTTTGCATTGCAAGATCGGTTCGAACGGTTTTATTTGGTAATTTTCTATTGATTTCCTTGTTTCGATTGATTCAATAGATTGGAACCATATTCTAAAAACAGCAAAGCCGCGCACGTCATAACATTTCACAACAAATAAAAAATACAGGCTGCGCAACGACAAGACGGCAAGCCTGTATTTTTTATCTTTTCATTTTGCAATACCGCTATTTCCCCTTCACATCAATCACCCACACTTCCGACTGCGAACCCAAGCGCAGCGGAATCCCCCAGAAACCGTAGCCGGACGTGACAAAAAAATGTCTTCCGCCGATTTCCTCGTAGCCGTAAGCAAGACGGTAGAGCGTACGCACGATCAGGTTTGCCGGCGCGATTTGGCCATTGTGGACATGGCCGGAAACTTGAACGTCAATAGGCAGCTTGGCGTGCGCCTCGACTTCGGTCGGGCGGTGATCCATCAACAAAACGGGCTGGTCGGTATTGTGGTTTTCCAGCAACTGAGAGACAGACGGACGGTCGTGGTCCAAATCGTCGTTGCGGCCGACGAGCAGGAAAGCATCGTGTTGCAACACTTGGTTGCCGAGTACGGTAATGCCTGCCGCTTCGAGATCATGGCGGATGCGCGCGCTGTCGCCGAACATATCGTGATTGCCCAAAGTCGCGTAAACGCCCAACGGCGCTTTCAGACGACCCAGATGCGGCTGCATATTCTCTTTGCGGTAGGCATCGACGTTGTCGTCCATCAAATCGCCCGGCAACAGGATTAAATCGACTTTTTCGCGGTTCATGATGTCCACCAGCTTATCCAGTTGCCGCGCGCCGAACAAAATCCCCAAGTGCAGGTCGCTTGCCATGCCGATACGCAGCGGTTTGTCCATTTTCTTATCGATCACGACGGTCTGATGACGGACGACGGGCGTATAGGCGTTGTACATCCCCAAGCCGACCAAACCTAATACGAACAGCGGCGCAAACAACCGCAGGCTGCGCGACAGCGACCGGCTAGCCACAAATTTACGCAGCAGCAGAAACAGGACAAACGTCGCCAGTGCCGCATACATCACAAACAGCAGCAACACCATCCAAAACGCCATGATGCGGAACATAAAATGTCCCAATTCCAACAAAAGCCCTGCCAGCAGGCCGTTGGTTACGAAATACGACACCCCCATCAGCCAACGCCTGCCCGCCTTACTGACCACCGGCGCGAATAGCCATTGCAACGAACGCCCCAGTCCGAACGTGAAAAGCTGGAGCAATACAATCATCATCAAAAACATCGTGCCGAACATAAAGCGAACCTGTTGAAAATCAAAAAACAAACGGCGGATTCTATCATATCCGCCCTTTCAGACGAGGTCGTCTGAAAACCTTAAGTGCTATAATACCGCCTGAAAAATCCAATAAACTGAAAAGGAAACACAATGCCCCGCCCACAAACCGCCATCATCCCCGACCACGCCCAAGCCGGCATATTCATCGAAGCCGACATCCGCGACGATCGCTACAACGACATCAAAACCGCCTGCAAAACTTCGCTTGAAGCCTTGGCGAAGCTGAAAACCCGCTTTCCCGAAGATATTTTAGGCATGACCATCGCCTTCGGCAGCGACGCATGGAAAGCGTTCGGACACGCAGAAGAAGGCAGCGAAATCAAGCCCTTCCCCGTGATGGGCAACGGTCTTGCACCCTCAACCCAACACGATATCTACATCCACATCCAAGCCTGCCGCCAAAAAGCCGCCTTCGCACTCGCACAATCCGTCTTTGCCGCGTTCGGCGACAGCATCAGCATCGCCACTGAGGAACACGGCTTGCGCCTGTATGAAGACCGCGGATTGGACGGCTTTGTCGATGGCACTGAAAACCCGCAAGGCGATGAAAACGTCCGCGATGTCGCCATTATCCCCGAAGGCCGACCCGATGCCGGCGGCAGCTACGTCCTGTTGCAAAAATACCTGCACGACCTGAAAAAATGGGATGCCGTCCCCGTTGCCGAACAAGAAGCCAGCGTCGGCCGCAGCAAAGAAGCCAACGAAGAATTCAGCAAAGACGTCCGCCTGCCTGATTCGCATTTGGGCCGCGTCAACCTAAAAGAAAACGGCGTGGGTCTGAAAATCGTCCGCCGCAGCCTGCCCTTCGGCAAAATCAGCGGCGAACACGGCCTGATGTTTACCGCCTACTGCCACACCCTACACAACATCGAAGTACAGCTTTTACATATGTTCGGCGATGCCGACGGAAAAACCGACCTGCTGCTCAAGCATCTTTCCACCGCCATGTCCGGCGCATATTACTACGCCCCTTCGGTCGAGCGTTTGCAGGATTTGTAAAACCGCATTGCCGATGTGAAATATTGAAGCCCTAAGACGAAAGGTCGTCTGAAAACTTGAGATTCAGGTTTTCAGACGACCTTTTTCATGACGTTTGTAGGAAATTCAATTATTATCCCCACCTGATTTCAAAACTAATAATAAAAAGGGAAACAGTTTTGCTGAAATATTATGGATTGCCGTTTTGGGCAGTCGGCGTCATTGCCTCATTCGCTTTGCCGTCCATACCGCATTGGGGTGTGTGGCTGGCGGCGGCATTGGTTTTGCTGGCGGCTTCGCGGCGGTTTGCGGTGGCGGGAATGATGCTGTGCGTCCTGCTCGGCGCGGCTTACGGCGTGTTTCGGACGGAAGCGGCTTTGTCGGCGCAATGGCCGCTGAACGGGTCTTCGGAGTCAGTGTTGACGGTTGAAGTCGCCGATATGCCGCGCGGCGACGGGCGGCGGGTGCAGTTTGCGGCGAAGGCATGGACGGAGGATGGGCGGCAGTTTGATTTATTGCTGTCGGATTATCAGAAACGCGATTGGGCGGTGGGCAGCCACTGGAAAGTGTCGGCACGGCTCAAGCCGGTTATCGGCGAAGTGAACCTGCGCGGGCTGAACCGCGAGGCTTGGGCGTTGGCAAACGGTTTGGATGGCGCGGGTACGCTGGGCAAAGGCAGGAGCTTGGTTCGCGAGGGCGGCGGTGTCGGCTTGGCGGTGTGGCGCGATGCGGTCAGCCGCCGTTGGCAGGCTGTCGGGGCGGACAGTCCGGATTTTTCGGACGGTATCGGTCTGATGCGGGCTTTGAGCATAGGCGAACAATCGGCGTTGAGGCCCGAACTGTGGCAGGCATTCCGACCTTTGGGTTTGACGCACTTGGTCAGTATTTCGGGGCTGCACGTTACGATGGTGGCGGTGTTGGCGGGTTGGCTGGTCAAACTGATTTTCAGACGACTGCCTTGGATACCGGCAAAACCACGCGTGTGGATTTTGGCGGGCGGCGCGGCAGGGGCTTTGTTTTATGCGCTGCTGGCGGGCTTTTCCGTACCGACGCAGCGCAGCGTTTTGATGTTGGCGGCGTTTGCCTGGGCTTGGTGGCGCGGCAGTCTGTCTTCGGGCTGGACGGCGTGGTGGCAGGCTTTGGCGGTGGTGTTGCTGCTCGATCCGTTGGCGGTTTTGGGCGTCGGCACTTGGCTGTCGTTCGGCTTGGTTGCCGCCTTGATTTGGGCTTCGGCAGGTCGTCTGAAAGAACGCGGCTGGCGTTTGGCTGTACGCGGACAATGGGCGGCGACGGTGTTGTCGGTGGTATTGTTGGGCTATATTTTTGCGTCGTTGCCCATCATCAGCCCTTTGGTCAATGCGGCGATGATTCCTTGGTTTTCTTGGGTGCTGACGCCGTTGGCATTGCTGGGGTCGGTGTTGCCGTTCGCACCTTTGCAATGGGCGGCGGCAGGTTTGGCGGAATACACTTTGCGCGGCTTGGTTTGGTTGGCGGGAGTATCGCCTGAATTTACTGTAGCCGCCGCGCCTGTGCCGCTGTTGGTTTTGGCTTTTGCGGCAGCGCTGCTGTGGCTGTTGCCGTGCGGTCTGGGTTTGCGGCCTTGGGCGTGTTTGGTGTTGGCTGGATTTGTGTTTTACCGCCCCGACCGTTTGGACGACGGGTTGGCGCGAATTACCGTGATGGATGCGGGACAGGGTTTGTCGGTGTTGGTACAAACGCGCAGCCGCAACCTGCTGTTTGACACAGGGACGGCGCAGGCGGCGCAAACAGGCATCGTGCCAAGCCTGAACGCCATGGGCGTGCGCCGTTTGGACAAGCTGATTCTGTCGCATCACGACAGCGACCACGACGGCGGTTTGGACGCCGTTTCCGATATTGAAATCGGCGAAACGCTGGCGGGACAGCCTGAGTTTTATCCGAACGCAAAATTTTGCGCCGAAGCGCAATGGCAATGGGACGGCGTGGATTTCGAGTTATTGAGGTCGTCTGAAAACCCGGTCGGCGAAGACAATGACCAAAGCTGCGTCCTGCGCGTCGTTTCCGACGGACAGGCTTTGCTGGTTACGGGCGATTTGGGCGTCAAAGGCGAAGCGGGGCTGGTAGAACGCTACGGCAGCTCGCTGTATAGCCAGGTTTTGATATTGGGACACCACGGCAGCAATACGGCTTCATCCGGCGGTTTCCTCAACACGGTCGCCCCCAAATACGCCGTCGCTTCCAGCGGCTACGCCAACGCCTACAAACACCCCACTCCCGCCGTCCAAACCCGCGTCCGCGCACACGGCGCGACTTTGTTGCGGACGGATTTGTCGGGTGCATTGGTATTTGAACTGGGTGGCGATGAAGTGTTTAAAGGTCGTCTGAAAAAGGATAAATTTTATTGGCAGAAAAAGCCGTTTGAGTAAATGTGTTCACTGTATGGAAGAATTGGCTTTTCAGACGACCCCAAAGCCTCTATGCCGCAAAAATATAGTTATCCTTGCTTTATGTGAATCCAGTTGTGGATATATCGGATTAACGGTTGATACTAAAAGGAAAAATAAAACTGCCCAAAAAACAGGCAGGGGCGAAATAGAGATTTCAGACGACCTTCATCACGCGTTTGTGCATTATCCGTCTTCATTTACCGTCGCCCAAATGACGGCGGTAAAACCGGTCGATATCCGCTATCGCCTTTTCATCATTCGGCCTCAAATCGATTTTCAAATCGGCAAGCCGTATCAGCATCAGGTCTTCTTGTTCCGCCACCGCGCAGCTGACTTCCCCGCTGCTGCGCAGATGCGCGATGAGTTCGTCCAACTGCCGCAGGGCGTTTTCGTAGGCGGCGTTTTGTTTGTCTTCTGCCATATGGATTCCGTTTCTCATAGACAATAAAAAATGGCGGGGAATCAATCCCGCCATTATTCTACGGCATAAGCCGCACGTTTAATTAAGCAGCCTGAATGTTAGCAGCTTGTTTGCCTTTAGGGCCGGTGGTTACGTCGAAAGACACGCGTTGGCCTTCTTTCAGGGTTTTGAAACCTTCCATGTTGATCGCTGAGAAGTGAGCGAACAGATCTTCGCCGCCTTCGTCAGGAGTGATGAAACCAAAACCTTTAGCGTCGTTAAACCATTTTACGATACCGGTTGCCATTAGAAACTTCCTATACTTAAAAATTAACAAAATCAGCAAAACAAGGCATACAGCAAACTAAAACGTTCAGCGTTTCTCCCTCGTTTTTATTACGCGGTCGAGTGCCAACTTCTGCTTAACCGTCTTTTTACATTTGTTAAGACAAAACGTCAAGCTATGTTTTCAAAAAAGTGGGAAAATAGAAAAAATTGGCCGAAATACAACAGAAAACGGTTTGCACTCTTAAACAGGCCGTCTGAAAACTGAAACCTAAGATCATGAACCATCCGAATACCGACCACCAATCCGATACCCTGCTCAGCGATATCAACACGCAACCGCCGAAACGTTACGGCGTATTTTTATTGAACGACGATTACACCACCATGGAATTTGTCGTCGAAATCCTGACCGAAGTCTTTATGCTTGCACAAGAACAGGCCGTGGCCGTCATGCTGCTGGTGCACCACGAAGGCAAAGGCCTGTGCGGCACCTACACGCGCGATATTGCGCAAACCAAGCAGCATCAGGTCATGGAACGCGCTAAAGCTGAAGGGCATCCGCTCAAATGTATAGTCGAAGAGGTTTAAACCATGCTTTCACCCGAATTGGAACACATCCTGCAACTGCTCTACCGTGAAGCACGCAACGCGCGTTATGAGTTTATCAGCTTGGAACACCTGCTTTTGGTGCTGATAGAAGAAGATGCGGCTGTGCCGAACGTCTTGAAACTGTGTGGTGCGGATTTGAAGGTCCTGTCCGAGCAGCTGGCCGCCAGCGTGGCCGAAAATACGCCGCAAATTCCCGATCATCTTCTGGATACGGTTGAAACCCAGCCAACATTGGGCTTCCAACGCGTCATCCAACGGGCGATGGTACATACCCAGTCTGCCGGCAAAGCCGCAGTAGAGCCTTTGGATATTTTGGTTGCCATGATGAGCGAATCCGAAAGCCATGCGGTTTATTTCCTCAAATTGCAATCCATTACGCGCTTTGAAGTCTTGCGTTGCATTGCCCATGGCTCACCCGATGACGAAGACGGCAATGATTCAGACGGCCTGGAACGTGAGGGCGAAGAAGCAGAACAAAAAACCGGCTCACTTTCCGACTACACCGTCAACCTCAACGCCGAAGTCAAAGCCGGCCGCATCGACCCTTTGATTGGTCGCAAACACGAAATGGAACGACTGGTGCAAATCCTGTGCCGCCGCCGTAAAAACAATCCGCTTTTGGTCGGCGAGGCAGGCGTGGGCAAAACCGCGCTGGCAGAAGGCTTGGCGCATCAAATCGTCAACGGCGACATTCCCGACGCGCTGAAAGAAGCCGAAGTGTACGCGCTGGATATGGGTTCGCTTTTGGCGGGCACGAAATACCGCGGCGACTTTGAAGCGCGGGTCAAGTCCGTCTTAAAGCAGCTCGAAAAAATCCCGCACGCCATTTTGTTTATCGACGAAATCCACACTATCATCGGCGCGGGCAGTACCAGCGGCGGCACGATGGACGCATCTAACCTACTCAAACCTGCATTGGCGAAAGGCTCATTGCGCTGTATCGGCGCAACCACTTACGACGAATACCGCACCATTTTCGACAAAGACCACGCCTTAAGCCGCCGTTTCCAAAAAATCGACGTCATCGAGCCCACCGTTTCCGAAACCGTGCAAATCCTGCGCGGCTTGAAACCGATGTTTGAAGATTTCCACCAAGTCCGCTATACGCAAGGTGCACTTGAAGCCGCTGCCGAACTCTCTGCCCGCTACATCAACGAACGTTTCCTGCCCGACAAAGCTATCGACGTAATGGACGAAGCAGGCGCTGCGCAACGGATTTTGCCCAAATCCAAACAGAAAAAAGTCATCGGCAAAGCGCAAATCGAAACCGTCATCGCCAAGGTTGCGCGGATTCCTGAAAAAACCGTGTCGCACGACGACAAACAAGTGCTGCAATTCCTCGGCCGCGATTTGAAAAACATGGTTTACGGTCAGGAAAATGCCATCGACGCGCTGGTTGCCGCCGTCAAAATGTCGCGCTCCGGCCTCGCCCTGCCCGACAAACCGATAGGCAGTTTCCTCTTCTCCGGCCCGACCGGCGTCGGCAAAACCGAAGTCGCCAAACAGCTTGCCTACTCAATGGGCGTACCGCTGCAACGCTTCGATATGTCCGAATACATGGAACGCCATGCCGTATCGCGCCTCATTGGCGCACCGCCCGGCTACGTCGGCTTCGAACAGGGCGGTCTTTTGACCGAAGCCGTCAACAAACAGCCGCATTGCGTGTTGCTCTTGGACGAAATCGAAAAAGCCCACCCCGACATTTTCAACGTCCTCCTGCAAGTCATGGACGCAGGCAAACTGACCGACAACAACGGTAAGAGCGCCGACTTCCGCAACGTCATCCTGATTATGACCACCAACGCAGGCGCGGAAAGCCTCAGCCGTCCCAGCCTCGGCTTTACCGCCAAACGCGAACGTGGCGACGAAATGCAGGCAATCAACAAACTCTTCACGCCCGAGTTCCGCAACCGCTTGGACGCGATTATCCCGTTTGCACCCTTGTCCGAACCCATCATCGCCAAAGTCGTGGACAAATTCCTGCTCCAGCTCGAACACCAGCTCCTCGACAAAAAAGTTGAAGCCGAATTCACACCGGCATTGCGCAAGTATTTGGCGGAAAAAGGTTTCGACCCGCAAATGGGCGCGCGCCCGATGCACCGCCTGATTCAGGAAAAAATCCGCAAACCGCTCGCCGACGAACTCCTGTTCGGCAAACTCGCCGACGGCGGCTTCGTGCGGATAGACTGGGATGCGGCAAAAGAAGAAGCTGTGTTGAAATTCAAGAAAAACAAAGCCAAACCTGAAGCAGCAGCGGTTTGACGGATAAAGGCAAAAGGTCGTCTGAAAACGAGATTTCTGTTTTCAGACGACCTTTTTCAATGGAATCGTTTAATTCCGCGAATGGTGTTCGTCAACGATGTTTTTCAGGCGGATGTTGGCGACGTGGGTGTAGATTTGGGTGGTATTGATGTTGGCGTGTCCGAGCATGAGCTGTACGGCGCGCAAATCGACGCCATGGTTGACGAGATGGGTGGCGAAAGCGTGGCGCAGGCCGTGCGGACTGAGTGAGGTGATGCCGACGGCGTCCGCATAATTTTTGACAATCATCCACGCGAGTTGGCGGGAGATGCCGCTGCGTTTTTGGCTGACGAAGACTTCGTCGCAGATTTTGTTTTTGAGCAGTAGCGGGCGCGATTCGGCGCAATAGCGTTCGACCCAGTAAACGGCTTCTTCGCCCATAGGCACGATGCGCAGTTTGTCGCCTTTGCCTATGGTGCGGATGCAGCCGCGGTTGAGGTCGAGGTCGCCCAGTTGGAGCTTGACGGCTTCGGTTACGCGCAAACCTGTGGCGTACATGACTTCGAGCAGGGCTTTGTCGCGCAGGCCGTGCGGCGTATCGGTATCGGGCGCGGCGAGCAGGTTTTCGATTTGCGCTTCGGTAATCAGTGTGGGCAGCTTTTGCGTCTGTTTCGGGGCTTTGAGGAAACGGGTCGGGTTGTCCGTCCGCTGCTCGGTCTCTTCCAACCAGGCGTATAGGCGTTTGCAGGCTGACAGGGC
Source organism: uncultured Neisseria sp. (assembly GCA_963552075.1). Classification (GTDB taxonomy): domain Bacteria; phylum Pseudomonadota; class Gammaproteobacteria; order Burkholderiales; family Neisseriaceae; genus Neisseria. The sequence goes on along the minus strand of CAUVJL010000043.1, from coordinate 8,289 downwards.
GCGCGCCTGCGAGCTGTGTTTTTCGTCCGCCACATAGACGGCATCCGCCAAATCGGCGGCTTCGGCATCCAGCCAAGTATGCCCGCCCGCTTCCAAACGCGCGGCGATTTTTTCCAAATCGCGGCGGTAGCCTTGCAAGGTGTTATGGCTGAGACGGTCTTGCAGCCACAGGGATTCGAGCAGTTTGTCTATGAGTTCGTTGGTCATGGGGTTTTACAGGCAGTCCGAAGATGGTGTATCGCAAACATACTTAACTTTAAATCCAATCATGGATCAAATATGAATCAGGACAAGCAACCCTGCCCTGATTGACGTTCATTATAAAAGGTCGTCTGAAAATGAAAACCTGCTTGGGCAGAGCCCGCCCTGTTCGTTTTCAGACGACCTTTTGCTGCATTACGGTTTATCGGGACAGTGTTTCCAAAACTTCCTGCGCGTGTCCGGCGACTTTGACTTTGCGCCATTCGTGGATGATTTCGCCGTTTGCGTCCAATACGAATGTGCTGCGTTCAATGCCCAAAGACTCTTTGCCGTAGAGCTTTTTCAGCTTGATCACATCAAACATTTTACACACGGTTTCGTCTTTGTCGCTCAACAATTCAAAATTGAAGCCTTGTTTGGCACAGAAATTCTGATGCGATTTCACGCCGTCGCGCGAGATGCCGACGACGGTATAGCCGAGTTCTTTGAATTGCGGCAAACGGGCGTTGAAATCCAAGCCTTCGGTGGTGCAGCCGGGCGTGCTGTCTTTGGGGTAGAAATAGACAATCAGCGGCAGATGTTCGGCGGAATCGAAGTCGTTGCCGCTGCTTGAGGGCAAAGTGAATCGGTATTGAGTCATGATGTCTCCTTTCAGACGACCTAAGACGGAAACGTAGTAGCGGGCAAGGAAATAAAATGAATCCCCAACATAGCCGCTTCGGCGTTTCACCACAATCTTGCAAACTGCGTCAGCGTTCGCTCAAATTCAGATAATTGCGCGTTCCCTGCAAATCGTTCAGCGCATTGAGCAACAGTTGGAAATGTTCGTCATTGCCTTGCAAGTCCAACTCGTCAGCATTGACGGTCAGCAACGGGGAATTTTGATAAAGGTGGAAAAACTGGCTGTATCCCTCGTGTATCCGCCCCAAATAGCCTTCGGGGAAAAGATTGATGATGCCGTCGCCGCGTTTTTGCAGGCGTTTGCGGTTGCCGTCCACGGCGGTTTGCAGGTAAATCACCAAATCGGGCGCGGGATACTGCGGCAGGATTTTTTGTTTCAAATCGGCGAAGAGCTGCTGCTCGTCTTCATTCAACACGACCGGTGTGAAAATCCGGTCTTTTTCCAACAGGAAATCGGCGACCACCATGCCGCCTTGTGCGTATTCGTTTTTGATGATGTCCACGCTTTCGGCGCGGCGCATCAGGAAAAAAAGCTCGGTTGCCAAGCCGTGATGGGAGGCGTTGGCGTAAAACTTCATGAGGAAGGGGTTGTGTTCGGGGTTTTCCGCCAGCGACAGCGCGCTGAAATGTTCTGCAAGGCGGCGGCTCAAGGCGTTTTTCCCGCTGCCGATAGAGCCTTCGACGACAATATAACGGTAGTTCATGGTTTGATGGATGATTTTGTTTTGATATTTTGGAAAGGTGGCATTTTATCAGACCGACGGAGTTTGCCCAAACCTGCCGCCGTCCTTCTTGAAAGGTCATCTGAAAAAGGAAACTGCCAAGCCATTTCCTTTTCAGACGACCTCTTGAACCTAGTTGCTTCAAATATAAACTTTGACACGCGATTGAAGCAAACAGATGTTTTTATTTCACCGTCTTGCTTCAAACGGCTTCTAACAGACGTATCCCTTCCTCGCCCAAAGCAGCCGCCAAATCCGCTGCCCGTCCGTGTTCGCCCAAAACAAAATCGGGCAGGATTTCAGCCAGCGGCTTCATCACAAAACTGCGTTCGTGCGCGCGCGGATGCGGTAGGGTCAGATGCGGGTCGCTGCTGGAGATGCCGTCAAAATCGATGATGTCCAAGTCCAATGTGCGCGGGGCGTTTCGGAACGTGCGTTCCCGCCCGAAATCCGCCTCGATGCGGTTCAACACGGCAAGCAGCGAAACGCCGTCCAATGAAGTGCGGACGGAACAAACGGCATTGACGAAATCAGGCTGATCGTCGTAGCCGACCGGCGCGGTCACATACAGCGAGGAAGTTTTTTCGATTTGAATCTGCGGATGCGCCTCCATCGCGGACAAGGCGGCGCGGACCTGGCGGGCGGGTTCGGCAAGGTTGCTGCCCAAGGCAATGACGGCAAATTGGGTTTGCGGCATGTTCAGACGACCTTTTTAAAACGGCAGCGTTTTGGTTTTGGCAAGATAGACGATGCAACCGACGCAAGCCATTGCCAAAACATAAACGGTATAAAACTTCGGCGAACGCGGACGGGCGCGCATCATGACCATGCCCAAGCCGATGTAAACCAGCAGCAGCAGGATTTTGCTGCCGAGCCAGGGCGCGTTGAAGGGCGAAAAGTGAGTAATCTTCATCAGCCACAAGCCGGTAAAGAGCAGCATGGTGTCGTTGAGGTGGGGAAGGGCTTTCCAGATGCCCGCCAAAGGTTTGTCGGGATGCCGCCAAAGCAGGAAGAAGCGGATATTGAACACCAAAATGGTGATGGTGACGAAAATCTGATGGCTGTATTTTACAAACAGATATTGCATAGCGGTCGCACGTTATTGTTTTTGAAAGAAGCGCCTATTCTACCCCAAACATTCATTCTTGACGTAACTTTTCAAACGCCAACAAATACGGCGGGCGGTTGCGGCGGTTGATAAAACCATAACGCAAAACGGCAAATTCATCCTGCAGCAGCTGCCGCGCCCAATCTTCGATTGCCTGCGCTTCATGCAGCCCCGCCTCATGCCCGGGATACAGGACGGCAACCGCCAGCCCGCCCGTTTTCAGCAGCGATAAGGCGGATGTCAACGCACGGATACTGGTTGTCGCTTCTGTCGTACAACTTTTATCGCCGCCGGGTAGCCAGCCGAAATTGAATACCGCCGCGTCCAACGGTTCGCGGATATGGGCGGCAAGGTTTTCATGTCCGTCCAATATCAATTCCGCCCTATCCGCTATGCCCGCTTCTTCCAAGCGCATTCGGGTGTTTGCCAATGCCTGCTCTTGAACGTCAAACGCCCACACTTTCCCGCCGCTGCCGATCGAACGCGCCAGCATCAGCGTATCGTTGCCGTTTCCCGCCGTACCGTCCAAAGCGCGGGCATCGGGTTTTAAGGCTTGTTTGAGAAGCATGTGTGCAAAAGGGAGGATGTTTTCGAGCTGCATAAAATTAAAGGTCGTCTGAAAATAAAAATACCTTACCGGCCAAGCGGTAAGGTATCAGAATCGATTAATGCGTTACATACATTATTCGGCAGGTTGCACGGTCTCAACTTGAACCGGGGCAGCCGCAGCGGCTTGGGGTTTGTTCTCGTGTTGCAGGCTTACGGCACGGGCAGGAACAATTGTTGAGATGGCGTGTTTATAAACCATTTGGGTAACGGAAGTATTACGCAGCAGAACGACGTATTGGTCAAACGATTCGACTTGGCCTTGCAGTTTGATACCGTTGACCAGATAAATCGAAACCGGAACGTGCTCTTTACGCAACGCATTCAAAAAAGGATCTTGTAACATTTGTCCTTTAGCTGTCATATTCTAAGCTCCATTATTATGATTTTGAAATCGTTTTGAAAACGAACATGAGTCGGATTGTAGACCCGAACGAGAAAAATTACCAACTATTTTTCCGTAAGAATATGCAAACCTCTATCAAACGACGGGCTTTCCAACGATTTTTTACCCGGATGTATTATACAAATCATTTTAATACAAACGATTTTTACCATAGGGAGCAGGTTGGTAGATTTGGATTTTCAGACGACCTTATTATCAGATAAAATATTTTTATTACAATACCTTAGCTAAAATCTTTAAGAGGATTCACCTCCAACCGCCCTACTCGTCCCGACTGCAATCTAAAAGGGGCAAGCCTCGCGGCACGCCCCTTGTTCCATCAGATTTATTTGCTGTACTGTTTCTTCACGCTGACTTTGGTTTTCTTTTTAAAACGGTTTTTCTCTTCCTTGCGGCCTTCGCGTTTCTCGATGCGGTTGCTCAGGCTGACGCGGCGCAGCGGTTTTTTCTTCGGTTTGTCTTCCGCATTTTCATACGGGTTTTCCGAAACATTGTATTGAATCCGCAGCGGCGTACCTTGCAGGTTGAAGGCTTTGCGGAACGTCTGGGTCAGGTAGCGCGTATAGCTGTCGGAAATCGCGTGCAGCGAATTGCCGTGTACCACAATTACGGGCGGGTTCATGCCGCCTTGGTGGGCATAGCGCATTTTCGGGCGTACCAAACCTGCGCGCGGCGGCTGTTGACGCTCGACGGCGCTTTGCAGGACGCGGGTAATTTTCGGCGTCGGCATCTTAATCATTGCGGCGTTGTAGGCTGCCTGAATGCTGTCGAACAATCCGTCGATACCGCGTTCTTTCAATGCGGAAATGAAGTGGAACTTGGCAAAATCGAGGAAATACAGTTTGCGGGAAATGTCGCGTTTGATCTGCTCGCGCCGCTCTTCGCTGATGCCGTCCCATTTATTGACGGCAACCACCAGCGCGCGCCCTGCTTCCAAGGCAAAACCGGCAATCGTGGCATCTTGGTCGGCGATGTCCTGCTGCGCGTCCAACACCAAAACGGCAACGTTTGCCGCCTCAACTGCCTGCATGGCTTTGATAACGGAGAACTTTTCCACCGCCTCATCGACTTTGCCACGGCGGCGCACACCTGCGGTATCGATGATGGTAAACGGTTTGCCTTCGCGCTCGAAATCGATGTGGATACTGTCGCGCGTCGTGCCTGCCATATCGAAGGCAATCACGCGCTCTTCGCCGAGAATGGCGTTAACCAGCGTGGATTTGCCGACATTCGGACGACCAATAACGGCAAAAACGGGATGTTTTACATCGGCTTCTTCGGCTTCAGGCTCAGGGAAGTTTTCTAAAATTTCTTCAATCAGGTAATACACGCCGTCGCCGTGTGCGCCGGAAATAACGTGCGGCTCGCCCAATGCCAGCTCGTAAAACTCGGCGGCAAGCACGGCTCTGTTGCCGCCCTCGCCTTTGTTTACCGCCAGATAAACGGGGCGAGGGCTTTGGCGCAGACGGTCGGCGATGATTTTGTCTTGCGGGGTCAGACCTGTGCGGCCGTCCACCAAGAACACGACGGCGTCGGCTTCATCAACAGCCTGCAAGGTCTGCTTCGCCATTTCGTGCAAAATGCCGCTGTCCACAACCGGCTCGAAACCGCCGGTATCGATGACGAGATAAGGTTTGCTGCCGATTTTGCCGTGTCCGTAATGGCGGTCGCGGGTCAGACCGGGCAGGTCGTGCACAAGCGCGTCTTTGGTGCACGTCAGGCGGTTGAACAAGGTAGATTTGCCGACGTTCGGGCGGCCGACAAGGGCGATGGTGGGTTTCATGATGAGTTCTTTCTGTGTCAAGTGTCGGTTCGGAAGTGAACCTGCAACACAAGCAGGTGTTTTCAAAACACGGTAGGTTAAAAAGGATAAGGGGTCGTCTGAAAAATAGATTCAACAACAATGGCTTGAGCTGGAATTTCCGTCCCATACAGCCATCTTTGACTTGGGGAACTTGGCTGCCTCCATCAACTTCAAATACGGTATGGCAAGTTTCATCCGGTCATCATTAATGGATTTTACGCAATAAAAAAGATTATCTTAACATCACTATGCATTTTTCTCCCTGTGAATTTCGGGATTGGCTTATTGCTCGGCGTGTATCAAACAGACCGACCACTCAAAATCATAGTCTCATTAATTATCAGCACGCTCTTTTATATCGTACCTATGTATATTCTACTCAAACGTAAAGCCAAATAATCTGCCTTTTCAGACGACCTGTTCGGCGAATCTTGTCTCTGCATGATACATATTCAAACAAAGGGTCGTCTGAAAATATAGTGGAACACAATTAAAACAGACAAGGCTTGCCGGAAAGATTCCGACAAGCCGCATACGTCTCTCAATTTTTCAGACGACCTTATTTTTGCGAATCCAGCTTCATTTGCAGCAATTCACGTTCGATGGCGTCTTTTGGCAGCTTTTCCAAAGCCTGCTGATAGCTTTGCGCAGCTTCTTTGGTTTTGTTTTGCGCGGCATAAACATCGCCTTTCGCTTCCAAAAGCAGCGGCTCGAAATCGGCTTCAACTTTCGTATTCAAGGCTGCAATCGCGGCATCGTATTTTTTCTGCTGCAACAGGACGATGCCCAAACGCTGCGCCGCTAATGCTTGAATCAGCGGGGCTTTTTGGTTTTTCAACACCCAGTTCAGATGACCTTCCGCCACATCGTAACGGCGGGCATCATACTCGGTCGCAGCCGCCATCAGCGTCGCTTGTGCGGCGGCAATGGAGTCCGGATAATTTTGCTGGAGGTTGGTCAAATCGGCATTCACTTCGGCTTGTGAGGCTTTTGCCTGCATTTTATCGACGATTTTCGCCAACACTTCGGCAGCTTCCTGACTTTGCGAGGCTTTATGGCTCTTATACATGGTATAGCCCAAATAGCCCAACGCCGCCGCGATCAGCAGGGCAAACAGCCATCGGCCGGTACTTTTCCAAAAGTATTTAAAATTGTCTAATTCTTGTTGTTCTTCGAGATGGGCTGCCATTTATGCGTTCTTCCATTGTTGTAAAGTGAGGATTAAATCGTCGGCGGCGACGGTTTGCTGACCGTGTTCGCCGTTCATGTCTTTAAGCGTAACCGTACCGTTCGCCAATTCGTCTTGCGCGACAATCAGGGCAAAACGCGCGCCGCTGTTGTCGGCTTTTTTCATTTGCGCTTTCAGGCTTTGATAGCCGGAATGCTGCATCACGTTGAAACCTTGTGCGCGTAAGGCTTGCGCGTATTTCATCACTTGCAAATCCGCACCCTCGCCCTGATGCATGGCGTACACGTCAGGCGCGGCATTGACTTCCAGCGAACCGTATTCGCTAACCAGCAGCAGCAGCCGCTCGATACCCATCGCAAAACCGATGGACGGCGCAGGCTTACCGCCAAGCTCTTCAATCAAACCGTCGTAACGGCCGCCGCCGCACACCGTCGCCTGCGCGCCGAGTTTGTCGGTCGTCCATTCAAAAACGGTTTGGTTGTAATAATCCAAGCCGCGCACCAGTCGCGGATTTTCAACATATTGGATGCCCAAGCCTTCCAGCATGGCTTTGAAACGGCTGTAATGATTGCGCGATTCCTCGCCCAGATAATCGGTCAAATGCGGCGCGGCATTGCAGATTTCCTGCAAATCGGGATTTTTGGAATCCAAAACGCGCAACGGATTGGTTTTCAGACGACGTTTGCTGTCTTCGTCCAATTTGTCTTCATAACGGGTCAGATATTCGACCAAAGCCGCACGGTGCGCCGCACGTTCTTCGCGGTTGCCCAAACTGTTGATTTCCAAAGTCAGGTAATCGCGGATACCCAGCTTGTCCCACAAATCCGCCGACATCGCGATGATTTCCGCGTCGATGTCCGGGCCTTCAAAACCCAAAGCCTCGATACCGACCTGATGAAACTGGCGATAACGTCCTTTTTGCGGACGCTCGCGGCGGAACATCGGACCCATGTACCACAGCTTTTGCGGGCTGTTGTACAACAGATTGTGTTCGACCACCGCACGCAGGCAGGATGCCGTACCTTCCGGTCGCAGGCTCAGGCTCAAAGAGTCGTTGGAATCGGAAAAGGTATACATTTCCTTACCGACCACATCGGTTTCTTCGCCGATGGAGCGGACAAACAAACCCGTCTGCTCGACAATCGGCGTACGGATTTGCTGATAACCATAAGCACGCGTCCAGCGGCCGACCACATCTTCAAATGCCTGCCAAAACGCAGCGGTCAACTTGAAATCTTTTTGTTCGACAGGCAAAAGGTCGTTCATGCCTTTGACGGATTGGATTTTTTGTGCCATTTCAAATAGGGATACCGTAATCAAAATAGTCGGCAATTATAGCTGATTTTTAAGGAGTTGTGAGGTTTCGGCAATGAAGGATTTGGGCTAAAAGGTCGTCTGAAAACCGGTGCGGCGATTTTTCAGACGACCCCATATATTCCAAGCAGTCGAAATGCGGCAAGGATGACATTGTAGCCTTTTTATTTTGTTTTATAGTGGATTCACTTTAAACCAGTACAACGTTGCCTCGCCTTAGCTCAAAGAGAACGATTCTCTAAGGTGCTGAAGCACCAA
>CAUVJL010000042.1:0-20014 GCA_963552075.1 uncultured Neisseria sp. | reverse complement strand
AATTTTTGGAACACCGCACCAAAAAATCCAGCCTGAACAGCTTGGGCTTGCTGCTGAAACTTACGCCGACCCAAGTCAACGCGCAACGCGATGGCGAATGGAAACAACTGCCCATCGACCAAGTGCAAATCGGCGACCTAATCCGCGCCAACCACGGCGAACGCATCGCTGCCGACGGCATTATCGAAAGCGGCAGCGGCTGGGCAGACGAGAGCCACCTCACCGGCGAATCCAATCCCGAAGAGAAAAAGGCGGGCGGCAAAGTGTTGGCAGGCGCGCTGATGACCGAAGGCAGCGTGGTGTACCGCGCCACGCAGCTCGGCAGCCAAACCCTGCTCGGCGACATGATGAATGCGCTGTCCGAAGCGCAAGGCAGCAAGGCGCCGATTGCGCGCGTGGCGGATAAAGCGGCGGCGGTGTTCGTGCCTGCCGTCGTGGGCATCGCGCTTCTGACTTTTATCGCCACTTGGCTGGTTAAAGGCGATTGGACGGTTGCGCTGATGCACGCCGTTGCCGTTTTGGTGATTGCCTGCCCGTGCGCGCTCGGTCTGGCGACGCCCGCCGCGATTATGGTCGGCATGGGCAAGGCGGTAAAACACGGCATTTGGTTTAAAGACGCAGCGGCGATGGAAGAAGCCGCCCACGTCGATGCCGTCGTGTTGGACAAAACCGGCACGCTGACCGAAGGCAGGCCGCAGGTTGCCGCCGTTTATTGCGTTCCCGACAGCGGCTTTGACGAAGACGATTTGTACCGCATCGCCGCCGCCGTCGAACAAAACGCCGCCCACCCGCTCGCCCGCGCCATCGTCTCCGCCGCACAAGCCCGTGGTTTGGACATTCCCGCCGCACAAAACGCGCAAACCGTCGTCGGCGCAGGCATTACCGCCGAAGTCGAAGGCGTGGGTTTGGTGAAAGCGGGCAAACTTGATTTTGCCGAATTAAGGCTACCTGAAAACCTTTCAGACGACGTCTGGCGCATCGCAAGCATCGTCGCCGTTTCTGCCAACGGCAAGCCCATCGGCGCATTCGCGCTCGCCGACGCGCTGAAAGCCGATACCGCCGAAGCCATAGGTCGTCTGAAAAAACACGGCATCGACGTTTACATCATGAGCGGCGATAACCAAGGCACGGTCGAATACGTCGCCAAACAACTGGCCATCGCACACGCCTTCGGCAACATGAGTCCGCGCGACAAAGCCGCCGAAGTGCAGAAACTCAAAACCGCCGGCAAAACCGTGGCAATGGTCGGCGACGGCATCAACGACGCGCCCGCCCTCGCCGCCGCCAACGTCAGCTTTGCCATGAAGGGCGGCGCGGACGTTGCCGAACACACCGCGTCCGCCACGCTGATGCAGCATTCGGTCAACCAGCTCGCCGATGCCCTGCTGGTGTCGCAGGCTACTTTGAAAAACATCAAGCAAAACCTGTTTTTCGCCTTCTTCTACAATATCTTGGGTATTCCGCTCGCCGCGCTCGGCTTCTTAAACCCCGTCATCGCAGGCGCGGCAATGGCGGCAAGCTCGGTTTCGGTGTTGGGCAATGCGTTGAGGTTGAAACGGGTAAAGATTGAGTAATATGGAAAAGGTCGTCTGAATAAGGCTTCTTCTTTCAGTTGCCCCTATTTCAGACGACCCATCATCCGGTAAACGATATAAAGAGCCAAGTTTTCAAACTTGGCTTTGTAACATATATAGTGCCGCCCCACCCTCACCGCCGCGCAACGCAACGATTTTCCGCGTTCGGGGTTTGCTATAAAATCATTACCATCGCAATGCCCTTCCCCGCCTTGCCCCGTTATCCAAAAATCAAGGAGAAAACATGAAAACCGCTATTGTCGATTACGGCATGGGCAACTTGCATTCTGTCCTCAAATCCGTACAAGCCGCTCAAGCCTTGTCCGGCAAAGCCGCTGAAATTTATCTGACCGACCGCCCCGAAGACATCTTCGCTGCCGACAAAATCATTTTCCCCGGTCAGGGCGCGATGCCCGACTGTATGGCGGCGCTGCGGCAAAGCGGTTTGGGCGAGGCAGTGGAAGACGGATTGAAAAACAAACCGTTTTTCGGCATCTGCGTCGGCGCGCAATTATTGTTCGAACACAGCGAAGAAGGTGATACTGCCGGACTGGGCTGGTTTAAAGGCAGGGTCAAACGCTTCGCCGCCAACCAAACCGATGGACACGGAGGTCGTCTGAAAGTGCCGCACATGGGCTGGAACACAGTACGCCAAACCCGCCCGCACCCGCTGTTTAAAGACATCGGACAAGAAACGCGCTTTTACTTCGTCCACAGCTACTACTTCGCCCCCGAAGACGCCGAAACCGTCCTTGCTACCAGCGAATATCCAAACGAATTTGCCTGCATCGTCGGCAAAGACAATGTGTTCGCTACCCAGTTCCACACGGAAAAAAGCCACGACGCGGGTCTGTTGCTGTTGCGTAACTTCTTGGATTGGCAGCCCTAGCAGTCTGTTTATAGCAAAAGGTCGTCTGAAATTTTTCAGACGACCTTTTGCATTGCTTGCCTGATACAACAATAATGTTTTGAAAATCAAAACGCGGCATTCATCAAATGATGATTTTGCCGCGTTACCGTTCAAACTTAGAGGTACACAATCTCGCCGCTGCGCCCTTTGCTTTCCTGACTTGCCCACCACACAAACTGCGGCAATACGTCGGTATAGTTTTTACGTTCGCTTTTCGACTCGCCCGGATGGGACTTGATGCGTTGAGGCGAGTTAATCGGACCCGGAATCAGAACATTGGCGCGCAGGTTGTCAAAACGTTCCCACTCGTCGGCAGCGACTTTGCACAAATAATTCAACGCGGCTTTAGACGCGCCGAACCCACCCCAATAAGCCTTGGGATCTTCGCCATGACTTTCTCCGACAAAAATCACGGAAGCATCGGAAGAAGCTTTGAGCAAAGGCAGCATTGCGCGTGTCAAACCCATCGGCGCAACGGTATTGATCCGATATTGGTTGACCCATTCCGATACGGTCTGGAAATCCAAAGGAGAAAGTGCATAGAAATAGCTGGCACAATGCACGATACCGTCCAAACGTCCGCCGGTCGCCTCGGAAATGGTTGCGGCAAATTGGTCAAACTCTTTTTCTTCGGCGCTCATTAAGTCGAAGCAGATGGCAAAGGGTTCGGGATAGCCGGCATCGACAATGGCATCATAAACTTTTTCCAACTTCTTTTGATGACGCGCCACCAAAATGACGGTCGCGCCGGCCGCCGCATAAGCCTTGGCAACCTGCTCGCCCAAACCTTGGGATGCGCCGGTTACCATGATGATTTTATCGGATAAAGTTGACATGATTTCTCCATTTTTTAGATTTATAGTGGATTAACTTTAAACCAGTACGGCGTTGCCTCGCCTTAGCCCAAAGAGAACGATTCTCTAAGGTGCTGAAGCACCAAGTGAATCGGTTTCGTACTATCTGTACTGTCTGCGGCTTCGTCGCCTTGTTCTGATTTAAATTTAATCCACTATATCAATAAATTATCGAAAATCTGAAAGAAGGCTGAGACAGGGCGGGTATATTAAAAAACCAATTTTGAAACCATTTGGTTTATTGCCTGCTCACCCACTCTTTCTATTGAAATAGAAACGATGAACAGGCAATCGTTCAGCCAATATTCTTAATATCGTGAAACCCATTGTTTCAGACGACCCTGCCAATCCATTGGCTTCTTTAATTCAGAAACTTGATTTACGCTTCGCCGCCTTCAGTATCCGATACGGTGTTCTCGGCTTCATTGCCTTCCGGATTTTCCGCCTCGGGATTTTCATCTTCCGCTTCTTCCGCGACACGTTCCAGCGATACCAAGGTTTCGCCTTCGTCCAGATTAATCAGGCGCACGCCTGCGGCGGCGCGGCCGGTTTCGCGGATTTGTTCGACTTTGGTGCGGATGAGGACGCCGCCGCTGGTAATCAGCATCAGGTCATCGGTTTCGCCGACCAAGGTTGCGGCGACCAAATCGCCGTTGCGCTCGCCAGTGTTGATGGCGATATTACCTTGTCCGCCTTTGTTTTTACGGCTGTAATCGGCAATCGGGGTACGTTTGCCGTAGCCGTTGGCGGTGGCGGTCAGCACTTGCAAATCGCTTTGTGCGGCTTCGGGGGCAAAGGTAATCAGGCTGACGATTTTGCCGTCGGCAGGCAGGCGCATACCGCGCAGGCCGCCGCTGCCGCGACCGGACGGACGCACACCGTGTTTGCCGCTTGGCAGGGCGTTTTCGTTGTCGGCGGTTTCGTCTTCAAGGTCGTCTGAAATTTCGGTTTCGATGTCGGCATCTTCCGCTTCGTCGTTACCGGATTTTTCCCAGTATTCGTTGAAGCGGATGGCTTTGCCCAAGTTGGAGAACAGCATGATGTCGTCCGAACCGCCGGTTTGGGCGGCGCCGACGAGGTAGTCGCCCTCTTTGAGTGCGATGGCTTTAATGCCTTGACTGCGGACGTTTTTAAAGGCTGAAAGCTGGACTTTTTTCACCATGCCTTGTGCAGTGGCGAAGAAAACGTATTGGTCTTCGGGAAATTCGCGCACGGCGAGGATGGCGCTGACTTTTTCGCCTTCTTCTAACTGGATGACGTTGTTAATCGGACGGCCGCGGCTGTTGCGTCCGCCTTCAGGCAGTTTGTAAACCTTAATCCAGTGGCACTTGCCGAGGTTGGTGAAACACATCAAATAGTCATGCGTGTTCGCAACGAACAGGGTTTCGATGAAGTCTTCGTCTTTGGTGGCCGCCGCCTGTTTGCCGCGTCCGCCGCGACGCTGAGCCTGATAGTCGGTGGTCGGCTGGGTTTTGATATAGCCGCCATGAGTCAGGGTAACGACCATTTCGCGTTGCGGAATCAGGTCTTCATCGGCAATGTCGCCGCCGAACGGGTTGATCTCGCTGCGGCGTTCGTCGCCGAAATTGGTTTTGGTTTCTTCCAATTCTTCGCGGATGATTTGGGTGATGCGTTCCGGTTTCGCCAAAATGTCCAAAAAGTCGATGATTTTTGCCATGATGTTTTTGTAGTCGCCGACGATTTCTTCTTGGTCGAGGCCGGTCAGGTTGCGCAAGCTCATGCGCAGGATGGCGTCAGCCTGGATTTCACTCAGATAATAGCCTTGTTCCTGTAAGCCGAGGTTGACGGGCAGACCTTCGGGGCGCGCCATGCGCAGGTCGAGGTCGGTACGGCTCAACATATCTTCCACCAAACCGCTGCGCCATGCGCGGGACAGCAGTTTTTCTTTGGCCTCGGGCGCGTCGGCGGATTCTTTGATGAGGCGAATCATCTCGTCGATATTGGACAGGGCAACGGCTTTACCTTCGGCGATATGGCCTTCATGACGCGCTTTTTTCAGGCGGAACAGGGTGCGGCGGGTAACGACTTCGCGACGGTGGCGCAGGAATTCCGCCAAAATCTGTTTCAGGTTCAGCAGGCGCGGCTGACCGTCAACCAAAGCAACCATGTTGATACCGAAGCTGTCTTGAAGCTGGGTGAGTTTGTAGAGTTGGTTTAAAACGACTTCGGCGTTTTCGTTACGTTTCAATTCGATAACGACGCGCATACCAGATTTGTCGGATTCGTCGCGCAGGTCGGATACGCCTTCCAACGTTTTTTCGCGCACCAGTTCGCCGATTTTTTCCACCAGCTTGGCTTTGTTCACCTGATACGGGATTTCGTCGATGATGATGGCTTCGCGTTCGCCGTTTTTGCCTATGGGTTCGATATGGGTTTTACCGCGCATGACGACGCGGCCGCGGCCGGTTTTATAGCCTTCGCGCACGCCGCTCAAGCCGTAGATGGTTGCGCCGGTCGGGAAATCGGGCGCTTGCAGGATGTTGATCAATTCGTCGATTTCGGTTTCGGGTTCGTCCAAAAGACGCAGACAGGCGTTGATGGTGTCGGTGAGGTTGTGCGGCGGAATGTTGGTCGCCATACCGACGGCGATACCGGACGAGCCGTTGACCAACAGCGCGGGGAAGCGGGTCGGCAACACCAGCGGCTCATGTTCGCTACCATCGTAGTTCGGGCCGAAATTGACGGTTTCTTCTTCGATGTCCGCCAGCATTTCGTGGGCGATTTTCGCCATGCGGATTTCGGTATAACGCATGGCCGCGGCGCCGTCGCCGTCAACCGAACCGAAGTTGCCCTGACCGTCGATTAAGACGTAGCGCATCGAAAAATCCTGCGCCATGCGCACGATGGTGTCGTAAACCGCGGAATCGCCGTGCGGATGGTATTTACCGATGACGTCGCCGACGATACGCGCCGATTTTTTGTAGGCGGCGTTCCAGTTGTTTTTCAGCTCGTGCATGGCGTAAAGCACGCGGCGGTGCACCGGCTTCAAACCGTCGCGCACATCGGGCAGCGCGCGGCCGACAATCACGCTCATGGCGTAATCGAGATAGCTTTTGCGCATTTCGTCTTCAAGGCTGACGGGCAGGGTTTCGAGTGCGAATTTATGGTCGTTGCGGATAGTTGCGTCGGTCATGGTTTTCTTTATTTCGTATGGCAAAAATAGATGGGAATTTTAGCATAAAACCGTGCTTTTCGGGCTTTTTGCATCCCTTTCGAATCGTATGGTGAATAAACTGATTTTTTGCCGCAACTACCGTACTGTCCGTACCGTCCGCGGCTTGTTTCTTTAATGGTTGTCTGCTATTCCTACCTGCCCACATAAAAAGGTCGTCTGAAACCTAAACTATGGTTTTCAGACGACCTTTTACTATTTTAAGTAATCATTTACGGAGCGGTTTGCTCCAACTCAAGTGCGGCGGCAAGCAGCGACAGGCGCGCCATTACGCCGTAAACGTAGAGGCGGTTGTGTTCGTTGTCCACGTCGCAGTCTTTTTCGGAGCGCGGCATGCCGAGCGAGTCCCATTGTTCGAATACGCGTTTGCAGGCTTCGGGGGCTTCTTGGGAATTGTCACCGCTACCGGTGGGAATGCTGTTGGACAGCGGGACGAACACCATACCGCCGGCGTTGAGGTTTTCGTCCGCGCCGCGCCCTTCGTGTACGCGGAAGAAGCCGCCGATAACGAAACGGTCCATCATATAAACGACGGGTTCGCACACGGCACCGTTCATGGTTTCATAGGTATAAATGCCTTCTTGGACAATCACTTCGCTGACTTCCAAGCCTTCTTTGACCTTCGCCATTTTGTTGCGGTTTTTGCGGTTCAATCCGCGCACTTCGTCGGCGGATTTGACGCTCATCACGCCCATGCCATAAGTACCTGCGTCGGCTTTGACAATCACGAAAGGCTGGTCGGTAATGCCCAATTCGTCGTATTTGGCTTGAATTTTTGCCAGCACGCGTTCTACCGCTTCCGCCAACGCATCTTCGCCTTCGCGCTCTTGGAAGTCCAAACCGCCGATTTTTTCAAAATACGGGTTAATCTGCCATTCGTCGATGTCAATCAGCTTGGCAAATTCGGCGGCGACTTGGTTGTATGCACTGAAATGCTCTGTTTTGCGGCGCGTCGTCCAACCGCCGTGCAGCGGAGGCAATACGGTTTGGCTGATGCCTTTGAGAATGTCGGGAACACCCGCGGACAAGTCGTTGTTCAACAAGACGACGCAAGGCGAGAAACCGTCTGCAAGATGGACGCGCTCGCGGGTACGCAATAAAGGCTCCAGCAGGATTTTATCGCCCAACGCAGTTTCAAACTCGGTCGGCTCGGTAACTTCCGGATTCAGGCTGCCCAAACGGACTTCATACCCTGCCGAGCGCAAAATCTCGCTGAGTGCGTAAACGTTTTGCAGGTAGAATGTGTTGCGGGTATGGTTTTCGGGAATAATCAATACGGATTTTGCCGTTTCGCAAGCGCGTTGTACCGCATCTTGCGCCGCGACTGCCGCCAGCGGGATGAAATTCGGATTCAGATTGTTGAAACCGCCGGGAAACAGGTTCATATCAATAGACGAAATTTTGTAACCGGCATTGCGGATGTCGACCGAACCGTAAAACGGCGGGCGGTGCGCGTTCCATTGCGAACGGAACCATGCTTCGATTTTGGCGTGGTTGCACAAGATTTTCGCTTCAAACGCCTGAAGTTGCGACAGATGTTCGGCAGCCATAACCGGTAATTTCATTCTCTTTACCTCTGTTGTCTGATGTGGGATACGGATGGAAATGATAGTGCTTTTTTAGGCGGTACGACAAGCATTGTTTCAAATCAAATACCTCTTTTTGTCAACAATTCTACAATTTGTCTAATTTTTGAAAGTTATTTTTAGATTTTTATGTGAAAAAGTAGAAATTAGACAAATTTCTATTGCACTGCCCCTGTAAAAAGCCTAAAATCCGCCCATCAAAACAAACCATCTACCCCTATTATTAATAAGTAAAGATAACCCATCATGAGCGCACAAACCCTCTACGACAAACTCTGGAACAGCCACGTCGTCCGCGAAGAAGAAGACGGCACTGTCCTGCTCTATATCGACCGCCATTTAGTGCACGAAGTTACCAGCCCGCAGGCATTTGAAGGTCTGAAAATGGCGGGACGCAAACTGTGGCGTATCGACAGCGTCGTCTCCACTGCCGACCACAACACCCCGACCGGCGATTGGGACAAAGGCATCCAAGACCCGATTTCCAAGTTGCAAGTCGATACTTTGGACAAAAATATCAAAGAGTTCGGCGCACTCGCCTACTTCCCGTTCATGGATAAAGGTCAGGGCATCGTTCATGTCATGGGACCGGAACAAGGCGCGACCCTGCCCGGCATGACCGTCGTCTGCGGCGACTCGCACACCTCTACCCACGGCGCGTTCGGCGCGCTGGCACACGGTATCGGCACTTCCGAAGTCGAACACACCATGGCGACCCAGTGTATTACCGCGAAAAAATCCAAATCCATGCTAATTGCCGTTGAAGGTCGTCTGAAACCGGGCGTTACCGCCAAAGACGTCGCCCTCTACATCATCGGACAAATCGGCACGGCAGGCGGCACGGGCTATGCCATCGAGTTCGGCGGCGAAGCCATCCGCAGCCTCTCTATGGAAGGCCGCATGACCCTGTGCAACATGGCGATTGAAGCAGGAGCGCGCTCCGGCATGGTTGCCGTCGATCAAACCACCATCGACTATGTCAAAGACAAACCCTTCGCACCCAAAGGCGAAGCATGGGACAAAGCCGTCGAATACTGGCGCACGTTGGTTTCCGACGAAGGCGCGATATTCGACAAAGAATACCGTTTCAAAGCCGAAGACATCGAACCGCAGGTAACATGGGGCACATCGCCCGAAATGGTTTTGGACATCAGCGGCAAAGTGCCGAACCCTGCCGAAGAAACCGATCCCGTCAAACGCAGCGGCATGGAACGCGCCCTCGAATACATGGGCTTGGAAGCGGGTACGCCGTTGAACGAAATCCCCGTCGACATCGTATTCATCGGCTCCTGCACTAACAGCCGCATCGAAGATTTGCGCGAAGCAGCCGCCGTCGCCAAAGGCCGTAAAAAAGCCGACAATGTACAGCGCGTGTTAATTGTTCCCGGTTCCGGCTTGGTTAAACGACAAGCGGAACAAGAAGGCTTGGACAAAATCTTCATCGACGCCGGTTTCGAATGGCGCGAACCGGGCTGCTCGATGTGCCTCGCCATGAACGCCGACCGCCTCACTCCGGGCCAACGCTGCGCCTCCACTTCCAACCGCAACTTCGAAGGTCGGCAAGGCAACGGCGGGCGCACGCACTTGGTCAGCCCCGCTATGGCTGCAGCCGCCGCGGTAAACGGACGCTTTACCGACATCCGTACCATGGCATAATCTTTCAGACGACCTCATCAATAGAGATCGTCTGAAAACACCTTGCTCAAACAAATCTCCCCATCGTTGCGCAAAACGTCTGAAACCTTTTCAATCATTTATCACTTGAAAGGAATCCATTATGAAAAAACTTTTTGCATTGGCTGCCGCAGCCTTCATCTTGTCTGCCTGTTCCAGCACTTGGTCCGGAGCAAAAGATGATACCAGCCGCAACTGGGATAAAACCAAAGAAACCGCCGGTCATGTAGCCGACAAGACTGAGGAAGCCGTTAAAAAAGGCGGCAATGCCGTAGGTCGCGGCATGACTCATGTCGGCGAAAAACTTGAAGCCGCTACCGAATAAACCGGCAACCAAGGTCGTCTGAAAAATCCAAACCTTTTTTCAGACGACCTCTTACCCTACATCAATAAGGCATCCGGAAATATTCAGCATTTCATAAAAAGGAAGAAACCATGAGCAATCCGTCAAGCTGGTTTGGTATTCACGCCCAAGATTTGGATCGAGCCAAAGCGTTTTACGAATCCGTCTTCGGCAAACCTTTGCAAGATATCGGCGGCAACGGCTTCCGTTTCATCATTTTTCCAGCCGATTACACGCAACACGGCACTGCCGGCATGATTTGGAACGACAGCAACGCCCAACCCGGCCACGGAGGCACGACCATTTTCTTCAATTGTCCGGATTGTACCGAGACCGCAGAAAAAGCCGTTTCGGCAGGCGGAAAATTGTTGCAGGGGAAATTCCCCATCGCCAACGGCTTTGCCGCCTTTATCGAAGATACCGAAGGCAACCGAATCGGTTTGCACAGCACACGTTAATCCAACCCGCCAAACAACCATCATTTTTTCACATTATTCCTATAAGAACCTGACATGAAAGCCTTTACCAAAATCACCGCCATCGTCGCCCCGCTCGACCGCAGCAACGTCGATACCGACGCCATCATCCCCAAACAATTTTTAAAATCCATCAAACGAAGCGGCTTCGGTCCCAATGCCTTTGACGAATGGCGTTACCTCGACCACGGCGAACCAGGCATGGACAACAGCAAACGTCCGCTGAACCCCGATTTCTCGCTGAACCAGCCGCGTTACCAAGGCGCGCAAATCCTGTTGACGCGCAAAAACTTCGGCTGCGGCTCCTCGCGCGAACATGCTCCTTGGGCATTGGACGACTACGGTTTCCGCGCCGTTATCGCCCCCAGCTTCGCCGATATCTTCTTCAACAACTGCTACAAAAACGGCCTCCTGCCCATCGTGTTGACCGAAGAACAAGTCGACCAACTTTTCAAAGAAGTCGAAGCAAACGAAGGCTATCAACTCTCCATCGACCTTGCCGAACAAACCCTGACCACACCAAGCGGCGAGACGTTCAAATTCGACATTACCGAACACCGCAAACACTGCCTCTTAAACGGCTTGGACGAAATCGGCCTGACCCTTCAACACGCCGACGAAATCCGCGATTTCGAAGAAAAACGCCGCCAAAGCCAGCCTTGGCTGTTTAACAGTTGATAAACGATGAGGTCGTCTGAAAACGAGTATAGCGAATTTTCAGACGACCTCTTTTATTAACACACAATCAGATCGTTACTCTTTACCATCATATTTGAAAAACATACCCAACAATTTCACACACACAACACCATGAAAAAAATTATCCTGCTCCCTATACTTTTTATCAGCCTCGCCGCACATGCGGAATTCTCAGAAATTCAAGATCCTGACGGATACAGTAACTTACGCGAACAACCGAACACCCAAAGCCGAATCCTGACCAAAATTCCAAACGGCACTCATGTTTATACCCCCGAGATGGAGGGAAAGCTTCATTTAGAACACGGTTGGCAGATGACCTACGATTTGCGCGGCAAAAAAAGCCTGGATGGCTGGGTGCATACTTCGCGACTGATTCCGTTGTCGCGTTATGAAAGCATCCCCGTTACGGCTACTGCCGACGGTTTTACCTGTCAAAAAAACGGCATGGGCGTGCGCATTAAATCGGAACGTTTCAACTATAAGAAAGAAAAACATCTGTTTACACACGATCAATACGGACTTTCCCATTATCGCGGAAAAGAAATGTTCGGCACTGACGGTACAATTCCATTCAGCCACTATCGTGAAATTGCCTTTTTCCGCAACGGTAAAACACAAATCGCTCCCCGAGCCCAATATGACCACCTGTTCGACCCATATTTTGAAAAGGCAGGCGATAATACGCAACTGAGCCACTGTTACTACCGCGCTAAAGACGACACCCTTTTCTTAACGACCATCATCGGAGATGGTGCCGCCTATACCGAAGTCTTATTTGTCTTCCGGCAAAGCATCTTGAAGAACGTATTGGCTTCGCTACACCCTGAGGTTTAATTTTCAGACGGCCTTTTCATCTCTTCCTTCAAAACATGATTACCGACACCATCGCCAACGCCACCCGCTACGCCGCACTGCACCCCGACTTCGCCGACGCCGTCCACCTGCTGCAAACGCTGGATTTCGCCGCCCTGCCCGACGGACAAGTGCCATGCGCAAACCCCAATATCCGCCTCTTTGTCGGCAGCGAACCGATGAGGGGCAAAGCCGAAGCCAAGCCCGAAGCGCATTTGAAACACATCGACATCCAAGTCCCCATCAGCGGGGAAGAAACCTACGGCTGGATAGACAGGGGTCGTCTGAAAAACGGTTTGGGCTACGACGAAAAGCGCGACATCGAATTTTTCGACTGCGAACCGGAAACCTGGCTCACGCTCCAACCGGGCGAGTTCGCCCTCTTCTTCCCCAACGACGCGCACGCCCCACTGGTGGGCGAAGAAAAGTCCATACGCAAAGCCGTCTTTAAAATCCGTATCGAAGCAGAACGCTACTGATTTCCTTCGCCTTCGCAAATACTGTAAAACTCGGCTACATCGCCCATCGCGTTCCCAACGAATCCGCCTGCATGATTTCCACGCAGCTTTCTCGATGCCGCAATGGTACAATCAGCCTCGTTCAAACAAACCGACCTGCAAACAGACATAAAAGGTCGTCTGAAAACACCATCCTTATAAATGGAAAACGCTTCGCCGTTTTCAGACGACCTCCCCTTTTCCAAACCCTCATAAGGATTTTGCCATGACCAAACATATCGCCATCCTCCGAGGCGACGGCATCGGTCCCGAAATCGTCGCCGAAACCGTCCGCGTACTCGACAAACTCATCGCCCAAGGCTTGGACGTCAGCTACGAATACGCCCCACTAGGCGGCGAAGCCTACGACGAATACGGCCATCCCTATCCCGAATTCACGCAAAACCTCTGCCGCAAAGCTGATGCCGTCCTGCTCGGCGCAGTCGGCAGCCCGCAATACGACAACCTCGACCGCCCGCTGCGCCCCGAACGCGGCCTATTGGCAATCCGCAAAGACCTGAATCTGTTTGCCAACCTGCGCCCCGCCATCCTCTACCCCGAGCTTGCCAACGCCTCCACGCTCAAACCCGAAATCGTCGCAGGCCTCGACATCCTCATCGTGCGCGAACTCACCGGCGACATCTACTTCGGCGAACCGCGCGGCATCCGCGTTTTGGAAAACGGCGAACGCGAAGGCTACAACACCATGAAATACAGCGAAAGCGAAATCCGCCGCATCGCCCACGTCGCCTTCCAATCCGCCCAAAAACGCAGCAAAAAAGTCTGCTCCGTCGGCAAAGCCAACGTCTTGGAAACCACCGAACTGTGGCGCGAAATCTTTGAAGAAATCGGCAAACAATACCCCGACGTCGAACTCTCCCACATGTATGTGGACAACGCCGCCATGCAGCTCGTGCGCGCGCCCAAACAATTCGACGTCATCGCCACCGGCAACATCTTCGGCGACATCCTCTCCGACGAAGCCTCCATGCTGACCGGCTCCATCGGCATGCTGCCCTCCGCCTCGCTGGACGAAAACGGCAAAGGCCTGTACGAACCGTCACACGGCTCCGCACCCGACATCGCCGGACAAAACAAAGCCAACCCGCTGGCCACCATCCTCTCGCTTGCCATGCTGCTGCGTTACAGCCTGAACGACGAAGCCCGCGCGCAACAAGTCGAAAACGCCGTCCAAAAAGTGCTGCAACAAGGCTTGCGCACCGGCGATATTTACGAAGAAGGCACGAAACTCGTTTCCTGCTCCGAAATGGGCGACGCGGTACTCGCCGCCTTATAAAAGGTCGTCTGAAAACCAAAAGCGCGGATAACACCGCGCTTTTTTGATTAATATTACCCTTCTCAGGTTTCAGACGACCCCATCATCAAATCCAAGTAAATCCACCATTCACCCTTAAGAAATGATATGCATTCTTTCCTATGTTAAGATAAACGTCTTTACAACCTCACACAAAGGACAAGAATCATGAAAAAAATCATCTTCGCCGCACTCGCAGCAGCAGCCATCGGTACTGCCTCCGCCGCCACCTACAAAGTGGACGAACACCACGCCAACGCCCGTTTCGCCATCGACCACTTCAACACCAGCACCAACGTCGGCGGGTTCTACGGTCTGACCGGCTCCGTCGATTTCGATCAAGCAAAACGCACCGGCAAAATTGACATTACCATTCCCGTTGCCAACCTGCAAAGCGGTTCGCAACACTTCACCGACCACCTGAAATCCGCCGACATCTTCGATGCCGCCAAATATCCGAACATCCGCTTCGTTTCCACCAAGTTCAACTTCAACGGCAAAAAACTGCTCTCCGTTGACGGCAACCTGACCATGCACGGCAAAACCGCCTCCGTCAAACTCAAAGCCGAAAAATTCAACTGCTACCAAAGCCCGATGGCGAAAACCGAAGTTTGCGGCGGCGACTTCAGCACCACCATCGACCGCACCAAATGGGGCGTGGACTATCTGGTTGATGCAGGCATGACCAAAAACGTCCGCATCGACATCCAAATCGAAGCCGCCAAACAATAAGCCGCTGCGCAACACAAAAGGTCGTCTGAAAACGAAGTTTGCTGTATCCGTTTTCAGACGACCTTAAAATATTTCACAACGCCTTTTAGAGATTTCACATAAAATCCGCGATAATAACGTTTGATTTTCACACTACGAGAAACACTCAAATGAACAAAACCCTCAAACTCACTTTCGCTGCCCTTGCCCTTGCCGCAGCCTTCAATGCCCAAGCCGAGACACACGCCGTCATCGAAACCAATATGGGCAACATCAGCCTGTCGCTCGACGAAACCAAAGCACCCAAAACCGTCGCCAACTTCGTCAACTACGCCCGCAAAGGCTTTTACGACAACACCGTTTTCCACCGCGTTATCGACGGCTTTATGATTCAAGGCGGCGGCTTTACTGCAGACCTTGCCCAAAAAGCCACAGACAAAGCCATCAACAACGAAGCGGACAACGGCTTGAAAAACACCGTCGGCACCATCGCCATGGCGCGTACCGGCGATCCTAATTCCGCCACCAGCCAGTTCTTCATCAACACTGCCGACAACGCATTCCTCGACTTCAAAAACAAAACCCCGCAAGGCTACGGCTATGCCGTCTTCGGCAAAGTAACTTCGGGCATGGATGTCGTGCAGCAAATCAGCAAAACCCCGACTGCGACACGTGGCTTCCATCAAAACGTCCCCGTCAAACCGGTTATCATCAAGCGCGTCACCATCGGCAAATAAATCGCAAACCGACTTCTTTGACAGAATACGGTTTCAATTCAAGCCCGATAGAAAAGGTCGTCTGAAAATCAAATTTTCAGACGACCTTTCGTTTACGTTTGAGACTTAATGCTCCAACCCCTCGGTATCGATTTTGACGACTTTGTCGGTTTTATCCTCCGGCAAAAGCAGGTTCAGGATAACCGCCGTAATGCCGCCCGCGGAAATGGAGTTTTGGAACAAAACAGGCAGGTTTTTAAACACTTCCGGCTCAAACGCCACGCCCAAGCCCAAACCGACCGACGTTGCCGCAATCACCGCCTCTCGTCTGCGGATGCCGTGGCTGACCAAAATCCGCACGCCCGCAATCGCAATCAAGCCGAACATCAAGACCATCGCCCCGCCCAACACCGGACTCGGAATCGTCGTAAACGCACGTCCGACGACAGGGAACAAACCCAGCAGCACCAAAATCACGGCAATATATTTGCCCACATGGCGCGAAGCCACGCCGGTCATCTGAATCACGCCGTTGTTTTGCGCGAAGGTGGTCAGCGGCAGCGAACCCAAAGCCGTCGCAATCACCGATACCAAGCCGTCCGCCAACACGCCGCCGCGCAGGCGTTTGGTGTATTCCTCGCCTTCAATCGGCTGGTCGGACACCATTGCCGTCGCGGTCAAATCGCCGACCGCCTCAAATACGCTCAACAGGAAAATCGCGCCCGCCACAATAAATGCGTGCCAGTCGAAAGCAAAACCATATTTAAACGGTACGGGCAGCGTAACCAGCGGCAGGTTTTGCAGTGCGGAAAAATCCACCTTGCCCAAAAACAGCGCGACGATGTAGCCGACAATCAACCCGACCGCAATGCCGCTCATACGCAGCAGCGGGTTTTTCATACAGTTGAATATCAACACAATCAGCAACACCAACGACGCCAGCCCCAAGTTTTCCATCGAGCCGAACGTGCCGTTTGCCTTCGCGCCGAAGCCGCCGCCGAAATCGGTAATGCCGATGTGTACCAAACTCAAGCCAATCAGCATCACGACCACGCCGCTGACCGTCGGCGTAATCACTTTTTTCAAATACGGCAGAAGCCATGCCGAGAAGCACACCAAAAACGCGCCGACAAACGATACGCCTAGCAGCGTCGAAATCATCACATCCTTAGTCAAACCGCCCTCTTTCATCCCTGCTCCGAGCGCAATCATGACGGTAACGAACGAGAAATTCACCGACTGGATAGACAGCATCCCCGAACCGACCGGTCCGAATCGGTTGACCTGCAAATAAGTGCCGACACCCGACGCAACCATCGCCATCGACACAAGATACGCCGTCATCTCAACCGGCAATTCCAGCGCGCCGCCCACAATCAGCGCGGGCGTAATCATCGGCACAAAAATGGCCAGAAGATGCGTTATCGCGCTTAACAAGGCATTTCCGAATGGCGGTTTATCCTCCAAACCGTATACTAAATCAGGCGAATCCGCCTGTTTTTTCATTGTTTCAGCCATCACAGTCTTTCTATCCGTTGTCAAACGTTAAAAATTTTTAAGGAACGAAATTGTAGCGAATCAAAGATTCCTTATCAATTCTAATCCTCCAGCGCAAAAACATCCCTGGCTGCCCAAATTCGAATTTCTTTGAATTCCCGCACCAGACAGTCCTTCATTTTTAGACGGTATTTATGCGCTTAACACATTTTAATTCTTGACAGCACTTCCACCGCTCAAAACCAATAATTTTATGATTATAAAAAATATTATTTATTAAGATATGATAGCCCTTAAGCCTTTAAACCAACCGTCCGGCCGATATGTTTCACACAAACAACAAAGTAAGCTACAATCCGAAGCATAATCGACCTCACACAATGAATAAAAAGGTTTCCGTATGTTACAAGGTAGCTTGGTTGCCCTGATTACCCCCATGAATCAAGACGGCAGCATCCATTACGAACAACTCCGCGATTTGATCGACTGGCACATTGAAAGCGGTACCGACGGCATCGTCGCCGTCGGCACGACAGGCGAATCCGCCACCCTCTCCGTCGAAGAGCATTTAAGCGTAATCGAAGAAACGGTCAAACACGTCAACAAGCGCGTTCCCGTTATCGCCGGCACCGGCGCCAACAACACCCTCGAAGCCATCGCGCTCTCCCGCGCCGCCGAAAAAGCCGGTGCAGACTACACCCTTTCCGTCGTTCCCTATTACAACAAGCCTTCCCAAGAAGGTATTTACCAACATTTCAAAACCATCGCCGAATCCACCTCGATTCCGATGATTATCTACAACGTACCCGGCCGCACCGTCGTCAGCATGACCAACGACACCATCCTGCGCCTTGCCAAAATCCCGAATATCGTCGGCGTCAAAGAAGCCAGCGGCAACATCGGCAGCAATCTCGAATTAATCAAACACGCGCCCGAAGGTTTCACCGTCCTTTCCGGCGATGATCCTACCGGCCTGCCCTTCATGCTCTGCGGCGGGAAAGGCGTCGTAACCGTTGCCGCCAATGTCGCCCCCAAACTCTTCGCCGATATGTGCCGCGCCGCCCTTGCAGGCGATATTGCGACCGCTCGTCAATTAAATGACCGCCTGATTCCGATTTATAACACTATGTTCTGCGAGCCAAGCCCTGCCGCGCCCAAATGGGGTATCTCCGCATTGGGCAAATGCGACCCTTATGTCCGCCTGCCGCTCGTCCCCCTGACCGAAGCCGGACAGGCAAAAGTCCGCGCCGCATTGCAAGAATCCGGACAACTCACCGCATAAACCGCAAAGGTCGTCTGAAAACCGTTTTCAGACGACCTGCCGTTAACCCATCACATCCCACAGGAAACCAATATGACCTATATGAAACCTGTCGTCGTAGCAATCGCCCTGATCAGCATGACTGCCTGTTCGGGCAACAAAAAAGACCTGCCTAAGCTGGACTACCAAACCCAGACACGCAAAATCGTCAAATTAGAAGTACCGCCTGATTTGAACAATCCCGATCAAGGCAACCTCTATCAAATACCCGCAGGCAGCGGCGCCGTCCGCGCCAGCGACCTGAGCCGCCGCACATCGGCAACCCAACAGGCCGCCAACTCCGAAGTCCTCAAATCCGTCAAAGGCGTCCGTTTGGAGCGCGACGGCAACCAACGTTGGATTGAAGTCCAAGGCAAATCCCCTGCTGAAATTTGGCCTCTGTTGAAAGCATTCTGGCAAGAAAACGGCTTCGACATCAAATCCGAAGAACCCGGCATCGGTCAAATGGAAACCGAATGGGCGGAAAACCGCGCCAAAATCCCGCAAGACGGCCTGCGCCGCCTCTTAGACAAAGTCGGCATGGGCGGCATCTATTCCACCAGCGAGCGCGATAAATTCATCATCCGCATCGAACAAGGCAAAAACGGCACGACCGACGTCTTCTTCGCCCACAAAGGCATGAAAGAAGTTTACGCTGACAAGAAAAAAGACACGACCATGTGGCAACCTGCTGCCAACGACCCCAACCTTGAAGCTGCCTTCCTCGCACGCTTCATGCAATACTTGGGCGTCGATCAGCAACAAGCTGAGAACGCGCTGACCCAAAGCGTTGCCAAACGCAGTGGCAGCGAATTGGCACGAATCGACGGCAACACCCTGCTCGTCTCCGGCGACTACGGCCGCAACTGGCGCCGCACCGCGCTTGCCCTCGACCGCATCGGCTTGAATGTCTTGGGTCAAAACATCGAACGCCACGCCTTCTTGGTTCAACAGGCGCCTAACGAAAGCGACGCCGTTTCCACGAAAAAACCGGGCTTCTTCGGCCGTATGCTGGGCAAAGGCAAAAAAGTTGAGAAACCGGCCGCCTACCCCGAAATCATCGTATTCGTCGAGCCTGTCAACGGCGGTTCGCGCATCAGCCTCTTGAACAAAGACGGCAGCGCATACAAAGGCAGCGATGCCTCTACGCTCCTCAGCCGCCTGCATACGGAACTGCGTTAAGCAATCCGATGTCACAACAGGTCGTCTGAATTTGAATCTAAACTGCGCCTCAAATCTCGGACGCCCGTAAAAGCCTATTTGGGCGCTCCCTATAAGCTGGGTTCTGCATAAACAGGACTCGGCTTTTTTCATCTCAAATTGCAACGCTCCCGTTTGCAACAATCCATACAACCATCTGCCTGCTTCATCCGCCTTTAAGCAGTATCATGCTGATCGGGATATCACGCTACTCGTTGCTTCAACGGCAACCTGCCCTTCCCTATCTGGCGGGGTATTTAGCATGTTCTGATTATGAGAAGAGGTCGTCTGAAACCAAATTTTCAGTTTCAGACGACCTTTTACCGTATCAGCAACCTTGTCCCTTCCCCCGTCCTGCGGGGGAAGGTTAGGATGGGGGTGGCTTCGCGGCTTTAGGCAAAATCAAATTGGTGCGGCCCGTAAAGCCCCCCCCTCTCCCGCCGGACGGGAGAGGGGGGGCAGGTTGCGCGTCGTGGCATAGATTTCTGTCTGGCTACCGTCATTCCCGCCCCCGCCTACGCATAGTGGATTAAATTTAAATCAGGACAAGGCGACGAAACCACAGACAGTACAGATAGTACGGAACCGATTCACTTGGTGCTTCAGCACCTTAG
>CAUVJL010000041.1:0-20067 GCA_963552075.1 uncultured Neisseria sp. | reverse complement strand
TCTCTTTGAGCTAAGGCAAGGCAACGCCGTACTGGTTTAAAGTTAATCCACTATATATCTGTTGCAACGAAATAAACTATAATGTGTATCGGCATTGAAATGCCGATTTCGACAGACCGCAAGAAACGGATACAAGATCTGTCAGCATGATGTTAGTTCATACTGCCGTAAAATAAAACTTATTCTCTAAAAACATTTTAACCCCAACAGCCTTACAGCATGAAACGCGCCAAAAAATATCCCTTCTTATCGTTGCAGCGGCAACGTTTCTGCCTGAATTTTGAAAACGCCTCAACCGCTGCCAATCTTCCGAGCGAACGCGATTTCTACCGCTGGGCATGGGCGGCGTTGAAAAACGAATACCGCCGCGCCGACATCAGCCTGATTCTTCTGGACGAAGAAGAAGCCCGCGCCTACAACCGCAATTACCGCGGCAAAGACTACGCCACCAATGTGTTGAGTTTTGCCTTGAACGAAGGCGAAATCCTGCCCGATCAGTTTTCAGACGAGCTTTGCGGCGATTTGATCATCTGCCCGCAAGTCGTATTGAAAGAAGCCGTCGAGCAGGGCAAAACCGCCGAGCAGCACTTTGCCCACCTGACCATGCACGGCACGCTGCACCTGATGGGCTACGACCACATAGAAGAGACCGAGGCCGAAGAAATGGAGGCGCTCGAAATCCGCCTGATGCAGGCGGCAGGTTATCCCAACCCCTACCAAGAGGACGAATACTGAAATGGACGACACCCGGTCGAAACCGACATTTTTCGAACGTTTGATTTCCCGACTTGCCGGCGAACCCGATTCCGCCGAAGACGTACTCAGCCTGCTGCGGCAGGCGCACGAACAGGAAGTATTTGACGCGGATACACTTTTGCGGCTGGAAAAAGTCCTCGACTTTGCCGACTTGGAAGTGCGCGATGCCATGATTACCCGCAGCCACATGAACGTTTTGAAAGAAAACGACAGCATCGAGCGCATCACCGCCTACGTCATCGAGACCGCCCATTCCCGTTTCCCCGTCATCGGCGAAGACAAAGACGAAGTCCTCGGCATCCTGCACGCCAAAGACCTGCTCAAATACATGTTTAATCCCGAGCAGTTCAACCTCAAAGCCATCCTTCGTCCCGCCGTTTTCGTACCCGAAGGCAAATCGCTGAACGCGCTTTTGAAAGAATTCCGCGAGCAGCGCAACCACATGGCAATCGTTATCGACGAATACGGCGGCACGTCGGGTCTGGTAACTTTTGAAGACATTATCGAACAAATCGTCGGCGACATCGAAGACGAGTTTGACGAAGACGAAAGCGCGGACAATATCCACGCTGTCTCCACCGAACGTTGGCGTATCAACGCCGTAACCGAAATCGAAGACATCAATGCCTTTTTCGGTACGGATTACAGCAGCGAAGAAGCCGACAGCATCGGCGGACTGGTCATTCAGGAATTGGGACACCTGCCCGTGCGCGGTGAGAAAGTTGTTATCGGCGGTTTGCAGTTCACCGTTGCCCGTGCCGACAACCGTCGGTTGCATACGCTGATGGCGACTAAGGTGAAATAACAATTTACTTGAAGAACAAATGAAGCAAGGTCGTCTGAAAACTTGGAAACAGGTTTTCAGACGACCTTTTTGGTCTTGAATTAAGGAGAAATGGAACGGTGGTTATGTAGAAATGTAGATGATGAACAACCGCCGTCTTTTATCGCACCTGTCCGTTAAACGGCTTTTGAAGTTAGCCAAAAGACAAACTATTTAGCCTTGCTTCTGCCTTTGCGCTTGGTTGGCGCGGTATCCGAGGTTTTCACCTTGATTTTCACGCTTTTGCTTGGCTTCTTGTCTTTGCGTTTGGCTTTTTCCGTTGCCGTTTTGGCTTTGGCAGTTTTCTTTTTGCCGTTTTCAGACGGCGTTGCTGCGCTGTCCGGTTGGGCTTTGCTGCGGCGTTTGGCGGCGGGTTTTTCCTGTTTTACAGGCGTTTTCATCGCGTCGTCGATTTCTTTCGCCGTCAGTTTGCGTTTGGTTTTCGAGCCGGTTTGTACAGTGGTTTTAGTGCGGCGTTTTTTGCCGCTGCTTCCGCCGCTGATCAAGGTCAGGTCGATTTTGCTGGTGTCCAAATCGGCGCGCGCTACTCGGACGCTGACTTTGTCGCTCATGTTGAAACGGATGCCGCTGCGTTCGCCTTCTATCGCCATGATTTCGGGGCGGAAGTTGAAATAGTCTTCGCCCAAATCGCTGATGTGTACCAAGCCGTCGATGTGGATGCTGTCTAAGGTAACGAAGAGGCCGAAGTTGGTCATGCCGGAGATTTTGCCTTCGAATATTTCGCCGACTTTATCGCGCATGTAATAGGTTTTCAGCCAGTTTTCCACGTCGCGGCTGGCATCGTCGGCGCGGCGTTCGCAGAACGAAGTATGTACGCCCAAAGCCTGCCAACTTTTGCTTGGCGTGTAGGTTTGCTGGTTCAACACGGCTTTGATGGCGCGGTGTACGGTCAGGTCGGGATAGCGGCGGATGGGGGAGGTGAAGTGGGCGTATGCTTCGTAGGCAAGGCCGAAGTGTCCGTCGCAATGCGGTTCGTAAACTGCCTGCTGCATGGAGCGCAGCATCATGACTTGCAGCAATTCGGCATCGGGTCTGCCTTTGAATTGTTCGGCAAGCGCGGCATAGTCTTTCGGCGTCGGATTGTCGCCGCCGTCCAGTTGCAAACCCAATAAGCCGAGCTGCTCGCGCAGGGTGGCGAGTTTTTCGGGTGTCGGGCCTAAGTGGTTGCGGAAGAGGGCGGTGTGTTTGTTTTTCATCAGGAACTCTGCCGCGCAGACGTTTGCCGCCAACATGCACTCTTCAATCAGTTTGTGGGCGTCGTTGCGGACAACGGGTACGATTTTTTCGATTTTGCCGTTGTCGTCGAAAAGCATTTGGGTTTCGACGCTTTCAAATTCCACTGCGCCGCGTTCGAAGCGTTTTTTCTGAAGGATTTTGAAGAGTTTGTGGAGGGTATCGATTTGGGCTTTGTGCGGATGGTCAAGGTCGTCTGAAATCCAATCCCAGACTTGGTTGTACGTCAGGCGTGCATGGGAACGCATAACCGCAGGGTAGAAGCGGTATTCTTTAATATTGCCCGCGTAAGTGATGACCATGTCGCACACCATGCACAAACGCTCGACATCGGGATTGAGCGAGCAGATGCCGTTCGACAGGTTTTCCGGCAACATGGGAATCACGCGGCGCGGGAAGTAAACGCTGGTGCTGCGTTCCTGCGCGTCCGTGTCGATAGCGTCATCGGGGCGGACATAATGGCTGACATCGGCAATCGCTACGACCAAACGGTAATTGCGTCCGATTTTTTCGGCAAACACGGCATCGTCGAAATCGCGCGCCGTTTCGCCGTCTATGGTTACTAAAGGCAAATCGCGCAAATCGACGCGGCCTTTCAAATCGCTTTTACGAACACGGTCGGGGATTTTTTTTGCGGCTTTGGCACACGCTTCGCTGAATTGGTGCGGCAAATGGTGTTTGCGCACGGCGATTTCGATTTCCATGCCGCTGTCGGCATAATCGCCCAATACTTCGATGATTTTCGCCACGGCAGGGCGGTTTTGCTCGGGATAAGTCTCGATTTCGCCGACAATGACCTGACCGGATTCAGGTTTGAAATGCGCGACGCTGTCAGGTTCCAAGACAATGCTTTGGTTCAGGCGTTTGTCTTCTGCTTCCAAAATCGCCACGCCGCGATCCATATAGAAACGTCCGACCACTTTGCTTTGCGCGCGTTCGACAATATCTAAAACCGTTCCTTCACGGCGGCCCTTGCGGTCGATGCCGGCAGGGCGGACGGTCACGATGTCGCCGTGCATGATGCCGCGCATTTGGCGTTCGTATAAAACAAAATCTCCGTCTTTGGTGGGCGTGAGCGGTACGGCGAAGCCGAAGCCGTCTTTGTGCGCCTCGACACGGCATTTGACCAAATCCAATTTGTCCGCCGCGCAAACCGCACCGCGGCGGTTGATTAAAACCTGACCGTCCCGCGCCATCGCTTTCAGACGACGTTCGAAAAATTCGTACTCTTCTTCCGTAATCGACAACTCGCGTGCCAAGACTTCGATTTTCGACGGCACGCCTTTTTGCTCCAATAATTCAATGATCCACTCCCTGCTTGGCAGCGGATGTTCGTAACGTTGTTTCTCCCGTTTCAAAAACGGGTCTTTTTCTCGTAAATTTAAAGATTTAATATTTTTGTTCATTTTATTGGTTGACATTCTTTTTCTAAAATATATAATGACCGCTTCTTTGCGAAATAGTTAATCACTGTAACGCAAAACAGGAAATAAAGCAAAGCCCAGGTGGCGGAATTGGTAGACGCGCTAGCTTCAGGTGCTAGTGTCCTCACGGGCGTGGAAGTTCGAGTCTTCTCCTGGGCACCAAATAATTTGGTGCTTCTTTGCTTAAGAAAATTTAAATTGCCCAGGTGGCGGAATTGGTAGACGCGCTAGCTTCAGGTGCTAGTATCCTCACGGGTGTGGAAGTTCGAGTCTTCTCCTGGGCACCAAATCAATTATCCGGCTTATCCGGATTTTTTATTGAATAGATTTATTTGTCTGATTAAGCTACAATATCAGACGACAAAATATGTTTGATTCCACAGAGAGGTGGATGAGTGGTTTAAGTCGCACGCCTGGAAAGCGTGTATACGTGAATAGCGTATCGAGGGTTCGAATCCCTTCCTCTCTGCCAGATTCCAAATAGCCCGTCTTGACCAAGACGGGCTTTTTTCTTGCCTTCAATTCAGGCAGCAAGCTGCTTCAGTCTCTCTTTGAAAAAGAAATTACTTTTATTCTCAATTTGTTATACGTTTTGTTTCCATCTATACAAATCAGTTTTGCAGGTGTATCCTTCACTCCGTTATATACATTCATAAAAAATCCATCTTTAAGAAGGTCGTCTGAATACGCCGGCCTGACACAAATCCAAGGATACTGCCATGACTGATTTTACCGTATGGGAAACCGCGCCGTTTGGTGCAACCATCGACCATATCCTGCAACGCTACCATGATGTACACCGCGGGCAATTTGAAGAGCTGGTTCCGTTGGCTCAAAAAGTCGCGGAAGTTCATGCCGACAGTTTTCCGGCTGAAGTGCCGGAGTTGCTTGCCTATATGCAAAACGAACTGTTGATGCACATGATGAAGGAAGAGCGCATGCTGTTCCCAATGATCAAACAAGGCGTCGGTCGCGGAGCGGCAATGCCGATTAATGTGATGATGCACGAGCATGAGGAACACGACCAAGCCGTAGCCAAGCTGCTTGAATTGACCAATAATCTGACCGTTCCCGAAAACGCTTGCGGAAGCTGGACGCGCCTGTATACATTGGCACGCGAAATGGTGGACGATTTGACCAACCATATCCATTTGGAAAATGAAATCCTGTTCCCACGCGTATTGGCTTCTTAAAAATAAAGCTGGTCCAAAGGTCGTCTGAAAATT
Organism: uncultured Neisseria sp.; assembly: GCA_963552075.1. Classification (GTDB taxonomy): domain Bacteria; phylum Pseudomonadota; class Gammaproteobacteria; order Burkholderiales; family Neisseriaceae; genus Neisseria. The sequence continues at coordinate 14,584 of CAUVJL010000041.1, read as the reverse complement.
GTTTTTCAGACGACCTTAATGTTTTGCCAGTATGCAAAGAGGCTGTTTTCTGTTGGATGCAATTACCATTTCCCCGTCAAACCGATGCGCAGGGTACGTCCCGGGGCGGGCATGTAGGAGCGGCTCATGGGGTCGAGGTAATAGCGGTCGGTCAGGTTGCTGCCCGTTAGCTCTGCGCTGAAATGTTTGTTGAATTTGTAACGCACATAGGCATCCACGACAGTAACGGGCTGCCAGTTGGCGTTGCCGTTGTCGCTGTTGAAAGCTTTGCTGTTTGCGCCGTCACGTTGCAGGTAGTAGTCGCGCCAGCGGGCTGACGGCTGTTGTTTGTCTTCAACGCGGCTGTGGAAGGTCAGGCGCGAACCGATTTCGAGTTTTTCGTTTAGGAACCTGCCGCCGAGGTTGGCAACGACCGACCAGCGCGGCTGGATGCGGTTGATCAGCCAACCGCTGGCGAAACCGCCGTTTTGACAGTAAGGTACGGGGAAGGTGCGGCCGTGCGAGACGTATTGGTCTACATCATATTGCTGCTCGATGGCGCGGCGGTCGCAGACTTCGTTTTTCATGTTGCGCACCACGCCCAAGTCGCCGAAAACACGGCCGTTGTCGAAGCGGGTTTGCAGCTCTAAACCGCTGATGACTTGTTTGTCGTAATTGCTGATTTGCCAGGTGGTATAGTTGCGGTCGATGACGTTGCGGGTTTTGTTGTGGAAGTAGGTCAGACGAACGTCCGCGTAACGCATTTTGGGCAGCAGGCGGGTGAAGTCGTGGCTAAGGGAAATTTCCCAATTCTTGGCATGTTCGGGTTTGAGCGGGTAGCGGGTGCGGTCGAAGGGGATGCTGAACAGCTTGGCGATGCTGTGGTTGCCGAAACCGAATGTGCCTTCATACATGCTGGGGAAGCGTTTGAATTCGGTGTAACGGGCAAACAGGCGGGTGTGGTCGCCGAGTTTGACGGTGGCGGAGAACATGGGGGCGAAGGCGTGGCCGCTTTTTTTCCATGAGTTGCGCAGTTCTTCTTCGGTCAGGTGCCGGTATTCGGCAACGGGGCTTTTTGCACCGATTAATGCGCCGCCTTGGTATTTGTTTTCGACTTCTCCAGTGGCTTGATTGATGCCTTTTTCGGCAAATTGTTTCAGACGGCCGTCTGAAACGGGGTTTTCGCCGTTTTTCCAATAAATGCAGTTTCCTGCCGCAGGGTCTGTCGTGCAGTCGGTAAGCGGCATATAGCCCTGTTCTATATTGGCCGGTAGTGTGGTTGAATTGTTGTATTCCTCGCTTAAATCAGTCAGCTCTTGCGGCCATGGGATGAAATCAGGGTAGCCGCTTTTCCGCCTTTCCGTTTCTTCGGGCATATTTTCCAACGCCCAGGCGTAATCGGGTACGGGCAGGGTGTTTATCCATGCCCAAAATTTTTGGTCGTATGCATCCCATGCCGCTTGCGTACGCACCACTTCGGGGCTTTCTTCATAGGCTTTCAATGCGGCTTCATATCTGGCTTTCAAATCCATGCGGGCACGGTATTCTTCCGGAGTGGCCAGTCTGCTGCCGATGGCGGCGACATTGCGGCTGTTTTCAGACAATACGTTAAATTCGCCTTCTGCTTCCAAGCGGTCGCGGTGTTTGGACAGATAATCGCGGACGAAGGTATCGGTCATGCGGTAGTCGGTATAGCGGCCGCCGGCGTTCAGTGTCAGCCACGGCGTCGGTTCGTATTTGAAGTTGAAGCCGACATTCCATTCATTGCGTTTTCCTTGGCGCGGCATGGTCATGGCGAAGTTGGAGTTTAAAGTGGTTTCGGGGTCGTCCCACACCAGTTTGCGGTATTCGTCGTGCGGCAGGGCGAGTATCCAGCTGGTGTCGCTGCTGCCTTTGAGTTTTTCGCGTTGGTAATCACCCGTCAGGGTCAGTTCGAGTGTATCGGCCAGCTTCATGCGGTTGGACAAATTGATGCCCAAGCGGTTGTTTTTGGCGCGGTAGGCGGCAGCGTTGAAAACGGTAAAACGGTTGTTGGTGTTGGGCGGCAGTTTGTCCCATTCCGGCTCTTTGCCTTTGTAATACCAGTCTTCGGCGGATTTGTCGTTGAATGCTTTGTCGAGGAATAGGGTCGATGCAGGATAGCCGCCCGTGGAGTTGGTTTGCGAATTGTTAAACGTCCCCCAAATCCCCGCCTTCAAATCTACCCAGCGGCTGTTCTCGGGGTTCCAAGAATAATCCAGATTGACGGCGGTCTGTTTTACCCATGCCTGCGGCCATTCCGCCATCAGCGTGCCTTTTGTGAGCCTACTCATATCGGTTTGGGCGGAGCCGTCGGATTTGAGTTTGCTGCCGCCGATATTGCCGAACAGGATGCTGTACGGCATGATTTCGCCGAAACGGGTGTTGGTATGGCGTATGCCGAGCTGTATTTTTTGGTTGTCGGGCAGTTTGAACGTGCCTTTGCCCAGCCACGAACGCATATTCAGGGAGGTGTTGGCCACTTCGCCGGACGGATGGTAATACGTACCGACATTGGCGGTATATTCCTGAATATCCGTAACTTTTTTGGTAAATTCTTCCTCGGTCATGGAGCTGGCATTGGGGAGGTAGCCGTAGCGTTCCGCCCCCTTGCTGCCGGCAAAGTAATTGCCCTTGTCGCGCCATGCGTAGGCAATCAAGCCGTCAAACACTTCGCCGCGCATACCAGCTGAAATACGGAAGGCGTTGTCTTTAAATAATTTTCCTCGCCCGCCGAAGCGTTGTTTTTGACGGTCGCTATCATCCAGCATAATCGCCCATTCCATGCGGTCGAAAGAATAGGGTTTGGGATAACGACGGTAGTCCGTACCCCAAGTTTCGGCGTGGGCGTATTCCCGCTGTTTGATGGTATTGTTGCCGGTTTCCATCTTGACTTCCATACCAAATTTTTGATCTTTTGGCACGATGTCGTCGATTTCCAGCGTTTTCATGCTGACCGAACCGCCTATGCCGGTGCGGATGTCGCGATTTGCCGATGCGCCTTTTTCCACATACACGCTGCTGATAAGGTTCGGGTCGATGTAGTTGCGGTTGGATATGCCTTCAAATCCTCGCCATACGCTGATTGCCTGTTCCGTGCCGTCTACCGTTACTGGAACTTTGCCTTCGCCCTGAATGCCGCGTATGTTGGGGTCGATCGCGCCGCTGTTGCGCGCGTCGCCGCTGAACACGCCTGCCATGCCGCCGATTAAATCGGCTACGCTGCTGCCGCGGTAGGTCTCGATTTCCTGCTTGCCTTTGTACATATTGCTGATGTCACGGCTGTAGACTTGGGTGTAGCCGCTTTTATCTCGGTTGCGCTGGGCTTTGACGGTAATGGTATCCATCTGCACACTTTGGGTGGGGGTAGTATTTTCCGCCCATAACGGCGTATGCCACAGCATACTCAAGAATAAAACCAATATTTTGGGCGTAGAGGGGAATTCGACGGATTTGACAGGTTTCATGATGGATTTTCCTTTGTTCGCAACAGCTTGAAAATAGGCGAAATCTGAAATGCTTCCAGATGGCATCGGAAAATAAAACGCGAACCGAATGTAATGGGGTTGCAGCCAATTGATTAAACGGTTTGTTCGGACCGTTGATATGGATGTGCTTGCTTCACGCAAGGGAAGGGCATTTTGACAAAACAAAAGGAAAATGTCCGTAGGTTGTCGATTGTGTGGAAAGGAACGCGGACAAAATACTTTGTTTCTTTAGAGCTGCAAAATAATATAAATTGATTATGATTATTATTTATATAATAATTTTAACTAAAACCCGATAATGTGTAAACAGACGTCAAACAATACAACTTTGGCATTTGGGTACCTCGGAAAATCATATTTTTGAGTTTGGACGGGCCGGGGGTGTATTGGATTTCGTAAAAAGTTTGCTGAGTTTGAAGTTGATTGAATGATGGCTTGAAGTTGATTTGCCGACATAGAAAGGTCGTCTGAAAATCCCGATTTCAGGTTTTCAGACGACCTTTGGCATGGGTGCGGTCAAGGCAGTTTGGGGCTGACTTTGACGCTCAAGGGCAAGTGGTCGGAGAGGCGTTGCCAGTTTTTGCCGTTGTGGATTTGGGAGTCTAAGACTTCTAAGTTGCGGGTATAGACGCGGTCAAGGCTGAGGACGGGCAGGCGGGCGGGGAAGGTTTTGGGGCGTTTGCCGTTGCTGTCCACGAATACTTCGTTCAGGTTCAAGGCGTTGCCTAAGGATAGGGCGGATTTTTGCCGCCAGTCGTTGAAATCGCCGGCGAGAATCAGCGGACTTTGCGGGTCGATGTGATGCACGACGTATTCGAAGATGGCGCGGTATTGTTTGGCGCGGTCGGGTTCGCGCAGGTTGAGGTGGGCGCACAGGCAGACGAGCGGGGTTTCCCAGCCTTCGGGCAGGACTTCGCAATGGAGTACGCCGCGCTGTTCGAGTTTGTTAACGCTGATGTTGAGGTTGTGGCGGGTTTCCAGTGGCAGGCGGCTGAGGATGGCGTTGCCGTGGTGGCGCTGCGGGTAAACGGCGTTTTTGCCGTAGCTGCGGTTGTAGGAGAGGCGGTCGCCGAGGATATCGTAATGCGGTTTTTCGGGAAAATCGGGCAGCCTGCTGCTGCGGGTCAGGTGTTGACCTTGCACTTCCTGTAAAAACAGGACATCCGAGCCTATGCCGCGAAGCTCTTCCGCCATGCTGTCCACTTGGACTTTGCGGTTGAGCGCGGACATGCCTTTGTGCATGTTGTATGAGGTGATGGTAATCGGGCGGGGGGACATGATGTGTAACCGTAGTGTGTGAATCGTTTGTCGTTGTATTGATAGTATAGCACTGCAAGTGTTTGGTTTCCGTAAAGATTTGATGTGCGGACGGTTGCTTGACGGTAAAACGTCGTCTGAAAGGTTTCAGACGACGTTTGAGGGGGAAACGCGCAGAAAACGATTTATTTTATGAACTCGTCCATGCCGTCTTCGCAGCGGATTTTTTGTTCGGACAGCGTGGCTTTGAGCAGGGCGTCGTTTTGCGGCAGGGCGTCGCGTTCGGCTTCGTGGTGCCAAAGGTGGTAGGCGATGCCGGCGAATTTGAGGTTGTGGCGTTTCATGCCGTTATGGAAGAGGCGGGCGACGAACTCGCTGTCTTCTCGCCCCCAGCCGACAAAGCGGTTGTCGAAGCCGTTGACGGCGAGCGCATCGCTGCGGAAAAAGCCCATATTGCAGGTTTTGATGCCTTTGTGTTTGCGGCTGCTTTGTCTGCCGATCAGGGCGGACAGGCTGCGGAAGCGCAGGGCGGACAGGCGTTTTTCTATGCCTTGGCTGAACGCGGACAAATCGGGCAATTCGCCGGAATCTAAAATTTCTTCGGTACGCGCTTGGGTCAGGATGACGCGCGAACCTTGTATCAGCCTGCCTTTGCGTGCGAGTTTGAGGTGGTCGGCGACGAAGGATGGGTCGAGTATCATGTCGCCGTCGATGAGGATGATGTAGTCGCTTTTTGCCTGCGCCAACGCGCGGTTGCGCGATTCGGCGGCGCGAAAGCCGTCGTCCGGCCGCCAAGAATGTTTGACGGGGATGTCGGTCTGGCTGCGGATGAACTCGACAACTTCGGCAGTGTCTTGGCGTGAACCGTCGTCGGCGACGATGATTTCGTCGGGCCGGCGGGTTTGCGCGAGCGCGGATTTTAAAACCAGCTCGAGCGCGTCGGGACGGTTGTAGGTGGTAATAATCAAGGCGACGCTGATATTGCGGTTGCGCTCGTAAAGTTTGACATATTTGTAGTACGAACCTTGCGCATTGGCGATGGAAATGGTCAGACCGTCCGCACCGTAGGCGAAGCCGCGTTTGAGTAGGTAGTTTTTGACAAACGATACGCTGCCGTGCAACAGGGCTTTGAAGGGCGAGCTGTCTTTTTTGTAGCGGTTTTCTTCGGCGTAGAGCGAGCTGTATTGCTGCATTTTTTGAATCAGCCCTTCGGCGTTTTCGAAGGAATAGTGTTTCAGACGACCTTCGAGCGGACGGACGTTTGCATCGGGCGGCAAAATCAGCGATTCATGTACCTGACGGTCGGAAAAACGGGTAAAACGGCGGTGGTAAAGGCGCGGGATAATGTCGGGATACCAGCCGCAGGCTTTGATCAGGCGGCCGTTGTAGTGGTTCAGGCGCGAGAGCGAGAAGATGTTTTGTTCTTTGTTTTCCGCCACGGCTTTGCGGATGGCGGCAATCAGTTCTCCGTCTGCCACTTCGTCGCTGTCTATGCTGAATATCCAATTGTTTTGCGCGAGGCGGGCGGCGAGGTTTTTCATCGGACCGAAGCCGATGAAGTCGTATTTGTAATAACTGACGTTGGTGAAGCGTTCGGCGATTTCAAAGGTACGGTCGGTCGAGCCGTTGTCGAGCAGCAAAACTTCGTCGAAGTCTTGAAGTGCGGTCAAAACTTCGTGCAGATAGCGTTCCGAATTTTTGACCAACATGGCTGCTGTGGCGGGAATTTTCGGGTTCATGATGAGGTCGTCTGAAAAGGGGTCGTCTGAAAAATCAAAATCGGGAAATCAAGGCAGTTCGGCAATGGCGGCGGTCAGTTCTTCGTGGGAAGCGTGTATTTTAACCGATATACCGCTACAATACGCATTTCCTTTTTCAGACGACCTCCTCCGATATGCAGCTTATCCTTGCGCCCATGCAGGGGCTGGTGGACGATGTGATGCGCGATTTGCTGACCCGTATCGGCGGCTACGACGAATGCGTCAGCGAGTTCGTCCGCATTACCCACACCGTCCATTCCCGTTCCACCTGGCTCAAATACGCCCCCGAAATCGCCAACGGCAACAAGACTCCCGCCGGCACGCCCTGTATCGTCCAGCTTTTGGGCAGCGATGCCGACAATATGGCGGTCAACGCCTTGGAAGCCGTCCGCTTCGGCGCGGATAAAATCGACCTCAATTTCGGCTGCCCCGCCCCCACAGTCAACAAACACAAAGGCGGCGCCGTCCTACTCAAAGAGCCCGACCTCATCCACCATATCGTCAAAACCCTGCGCCAACGCCTGCCCGAACACATCCCGCTTACCGGCAAAATGCGGCTCGGTTACGAAGACAAAAGCCTCGCGCTCGAATGCGCCGCCGCTATTGCCGAAGGCGGAGCCTGCGCCCTGACCGTACACGCCCGCACCAAAGTCGAAGGCTACGAACCGCCCGCACATTGGGAATGGATACGCAAAATCCGTGAACACGTCGCCATCCCCGTAACCGCCAACGGCGACGTGTTCAGCCTCAAAGACTATATCGGCATTAAAGAAATGACGGGCTGCAACAGCGTCATGCTCGGCCGCGGCGCCGTCATCCGCCCCGATTTGGCGCGCCAAATCAAACAATACGAAAACGGCGAAGCCGTCCGCGATACCGATTTCGCCGAAGTTTCAGTGTGGATAAACCAATTTTTCCATTTGTGTCTCGCCAAAGAAGCGAACAACAAATACCCTGTCGCCCGCCTAAAACAATGGCTGGGCATGATGAAGAAAGAATTTGGAGAAGCGCAGGAATTGTTTGACGCGGTAAGGGCGGTCAAAGACGCGGAGGAAGTCGCGCGGATTTTGGCTGAATTTGAAGACAAGATGAATGCCTGATAATGATGAGGTCGTCTGAAACCATATTTTCAGACGACCTTTGTATATGAAACACCAAACCGGCGGTTAATTTGTTTAACCGTCGGTTTGGTGTTTCAAAACAATCAGAATTTGTCATGAGACCAACGCGTACTTTGCAAAATACCGGCATCGACGTCCTGAATATTGCGATGGCCGGTAAACGCCATGGATACATCCATTTCTTTGTACAGGATTTCCAGCGCGCGGGTAACGCCTTCTTCGCCGTATGCGCCCAAGCCGTAGAGGAACGCGCGGCCTATCATCGTGCCTTTCGCGCCCAAAGCCCATGCTTTGAGGACGTCCTGACCGCTGCGGATGCCGCTGTCCATCCAGACTTCGATGTCGCTGCCGACTGCGCTGACGATGTCGGGCAAGGCTTTGATGGAGGATATGGTGTCGTCGAGCTGGCGGCCGCCGTGGTTGGAAACGACCAATGCGTCCGCGCCGCTTTTTGCTGCTTTTTCCGCATCTTCGGGTTCCATAATACCTTTGATAATCAGCTTGCCGCCCCACAAATCTTTAATGCGGGCAACGTCGTCCCAGCTCAGGCGCGGGTCGAATTGTTCGGAAGTCCATGAAGACAGCGAAGACAAATCGCCGACATTTTTAGCGTGTCCGACAATATTGCGGAACGTGCGGCGTTCCGTGTTCAGCATTTTCATGCACCATTCGGGCTTGGTTGCCAGATTGATTAAATTGGCGATGGTCGGTTTCGGCGGCGCGGACAGACCGTTTTTGATGTCTTTGTGGCGTTGGCCCAAAACCTGCAAATCGGCAGTTAACACCAACGCCGAACATTTGGCATCTTTCGCGCGCTTAATCAGGTTTTCCATAAACTCGCGGTCGCGCATCACATAAAGCTGAAACCAAAACGGCGCGCTGGTGTTTTCAGCCACATCTTCAATCGAGCAGATGGACATGGTTGAAAGCGTAAACGGAATACCAAATTTTTCCGCCGCACGCGCCGCCAAAATTTCACCGTCGGCGTGCGCCATTCCCGTAAAACCGGTCGGCGCAATTGCTACCGGCATTTTCACATCCTGCCCAATCATTTTGGTTTCGAGACTGCGTCCCTCCATATTAACCAATACCTTTTGGCGGAAACGGATGTCTTTGAAATCCGAAGTGTTTTCACGATAAGTGGTTTCTGTCCAAGAGCCTGAGTCAATATAGTCATAAAACATACGTGGCATTTTACGTTTGGCAACAAGGCGCAAGTCTTCGATACAGGTTATTTTGCTTAAATCACATTTCATTGTCGATTGCCTCTATTAAGGTAAAGACGGATGGTTCAGGCCGTCTGTATATTTCAAACAACCCTTTGCTCTGCTCCATCAAAACAACTAAATTTTAAGAATAATTTTGATAATCTATATCAGTATCAATATTAAATCAAAACATTTTAACCCTGACATTTGTAGGGTTGATAGCCTTTTTTCAGACGGCTTCAAACCCAAATTACAGAAAAATAAAGAAAATATTTTCCGATTTAAAAATCAGCCAATGCCACTATTTAAACAAACAATCAAACCGAGCCGCCACATACTTGACTGAAACACTCAGATATTAGACAATTCCCCCACTAATAAAAACGCCCCACACAGGCAACCACACCATGAGACTGACTACCAAAGGGCGATTTGCAGTAACCGCCATGATAGATTTGGCGATGAACGCGCAAACCGGCGCTGTCAAACTCAGTGCCATCAGCGAACGACAAAGCATATCGCTTTCCTACCTCGAACAATTATTCAGTAAGCTGCGCCGTGCCGGATTGGTTGAAAGCCTACGCGGCCCAGGCGGAGGCTACATCCTTGCCGCGCCCGCCGAGCAAATCAATATTGCACAAATCATCTCCGCAGCCGAAGACCGACTGGATGCCACACAATGCGGCAGCAAGGCAAACTGCCACCACGGCGCCCCCTGTCTGACCCATGACCTTTGGGAAAACTTAAACAAAACCATCAATGACTACCTCAGCGGCGTTACGCTGCAAAGCATCATTGAACAAAAAAACTGCAGCGACAGCAGTCATGTCGTTACCTTTACACACATTCATTAAACCGACCTACGGCAAAGACCGCAGGCAGATGACCCAACGAAAGAGCAAACCATGACCGTCAAAACCCCTGTATACCTCGACTACGCCGCCACAACCCCCGTTGACAAACGCGTTGCCGAAAAAATGATTCCCTATCTGACCGAAACCTTCGGCAACCCCGCTTCCAACAGCCATGCATTCGGCTGGGAAGCAGAAGAGGCTGTCGAAAAAGCCCGCGCCGACATCGCCGCCCTGATTAACGCCGACCCCAAAGAAATCATCTTCACCAGCGGCGCGACCGAGTCCGACAACCTCGCCATCAAAGGCGCGGCAAACTTCTACAAAACCAAAGGCAAACACCTCATCACCGTCAAAACCGAACACAAAGCCGTGCTCGACACCATGCGCGAACTCGAACGCCAAGGTTTTGAAGTAACTTATCTGGACGTACAAGAAAACGGCTTGGTTGATTTAGACGTACTAAAAGCCGCCATCCGTGAAGACACCATCCTGGTTTCCGTGATGTGGGTGAACAACGAAATCGGCGTGGTGCAAGACATTCCCGCCATCGGTGAAATCTGCCGCGAACGCAAAATCATTTTCCACGTCGATGCCGCCCAAGCCTGCGGTAAAGTGCCTGTCGACGTTGAAGCCGCCAAAGTTGATTTGCTGTCCATGTCTGGCCACAAAGTATACGGCCCTAAAGGCATCGGCGCCCTGTACGTCCGCCGCAAACCCCGCGTCCGCCTCGAAGCCCAAATGCACGGCGGCGGCCACGAACGCGGCTTCCGCAGCGGCACCCTGCCGACCCATCAAATCGTCGGCATGGGCGAAGCCTTCCGCATCGCCAAAGAAGAACTCGAGCAAGACATGGCGCACTACCGCAAACTGCGCGACATCTTCCTCAAAGGTATCGAAGGCATCGAAGAAGTCTATATCAACGGCGACCTCGAACACCGCGCCCCGAACAACCTGAACGTCAGCTTCAACTTCGTCGAAGGCGAAAGCCTGATCATGGCAGTGAAAGAACTCGCCGTATCCAGCGGCTCCGCCTGTACTTCCGCAAGCCTTGAGCCAAGCTACGTTTTACGCGCACTCGGCCGCAACGACGAATTGGCACACTCATCCCTGCGCATCACCTTCGGCCGCATGACCACCGAAGAAGAAGTGCAGTTTGCAGCAGAACTGATCAAATCCAAAATCGGCAAACTGCGCGAACTGTCGCCGCTGTGGGAAATGTTCAAAGACGGGATTGATTTGAATTCGATTGAATGGGCGGCACATTGATTGGATTGAGCAAAATGAAGCGCGGACAGTTTGTTCGCGTTTCCGAAAGTTAGAAATATTACAAAATGGTCAATTTATATTGGTTAAAAAATTTTTTTTGTGAAGATAAAAAGTTGAAATTGGAGCGCGTAATAATCGCATTATTATTATGTCCTTATATATTCAATTTTTTTAATACCCAAATATTTTTTGATAATAAAGGAAATTTTCAATGGGCTAGTATTGCAGCATTAATAGCATTGTTTTCTGTGGTTATACAGTTTTTTGCTAATCAAAAAACTATTGATGCTAATATAACTGCTAAGGCTAGGATAGAGTGGATACAAGCTGTTAGAGATTTAGCAGCAAGATATATCAGCACTGCTTATGAATGTAGAAGAATAATACGTCCATTATATGAAGAGAAATATGAACAAGGTGAGGGCTCAAAAATTAGTACAGATGAACATAAAGAATTAGAAGAGAAATGGCATAACTTGCTTTATGAATATAATCTAATTTTACTTTATTTTGAAAATGGTACCAAATCAGATAGTTTAAACACCATTTCTAACAAAGAACTTATTGAATCTATTCATAATTTAAAAAATGAGGTTAAAAAATTTAAAGTAGATGTGAGTAAAGTAGGGATAGAAATTAAGGAAAAACATGATTTTGATGCAAATACTTTCTATTACAAAGGGGTTGAGCCTTTTAGGAATAAAATGAGAACTTATTTAAAAGGCGAGTGGAATAGAGCGAAAAATGGAAAATAAGTAAGTAAATATAGATTGGATTGAAAAGCTAACAAGCCTATCAACCCGACTGAAATGTTGGGTTTAATAACCCAACCTACCTAGTGCTGTTTGTATAAAATTAATTAAGAAAGGATTTTTATGTTGCCATGTATTGCAGATATTCCTGGTTTTGATGATAGAAGTGTTTGGGGATATGATGAACCGACTAATGAGTTATATATTCAGCTTTATAAAAATGATAGTGATGATGAGGAACCTGACTTTTGGATTATGCAATCCATAGATAATATTGAGTTGTTTTTTATGTCTATCAGTAATGTAACGGGAATTAGTGTTAGTGATGTTTATCTTACACTAGCTGAATTTATACCTGATATGTATGGAAGTTTATCAAATATTTTTGCTAATTATATTCAAGAAGAAATTAACTTTTTCCCTGAAGATACTAAAACTAAATATATAACAAGACATGATGCTAAATTTTATGAAAAATGTGCTAATTTGTCTAATGTTATTATTTCAAATAAAGCAAGAGAAGCTTTAATGTTGCTGCAATCTGCACATAATTTAGAATTAAGTGCAAATTATAAATAATCAAAAAACCTACCTAGTCCATTGTACATAAAAATCAAAAAAGGTCGTCTGAAAACCCTAAAAGACCTTTTCAGACGACCTAAAAGCCACCACATTAAAATCAAGGATACAAAACCATGAACGAACAAGATTTAGATTTGGACAACCTCGACAATCTGCTTGAAGATTTTGACGGCGTTACTGTGGAAGGCGGCGTCGATTCGGAAAACGACGACGGCTGCGAAGGCGGCGCGTGCAAAATCTAAATTCTAGGTCGTCTGAAAACCAGTAAACAAACCACTTAAACCATCAAAAAACATTAAGGAAACCACATCATGGCATACAGCGATAAAGTAATTGATCACTATGAAAACCCCCGCAATGTCGGTACTTTCGACAAAAACGACGAGTCTGTCGGCACCGGTATGGTCGGCGCGCCGGCCTGCGGCGACGTCATGCGCCTGCAAATCAAAGTGAACGACGAAGGCATCATCGAAGATGCGAAATTTAAAACCTACGGCTGCGGCTCTGCCATCGCTTCGTCCAGCCTGATTACCGAGTGGGTCAAAGGCAAAAGCCTGGATGACGCGCTGGCAATCAAAAACAGCGAAATCGCCGAAGAACTGGAACTGCCGCCTGTGAAAATCCACTGCTCCATCTTGGCTGAAGATGCGGTAAAAGCGGCTGTTGCCGACTATCGCAAACGTCAGGAAAACAAATAATCCGATTAGTGGGAGCTTTGTCGGCAGACATTCATAGGACTCCTGAAAGTCTTAGGGTTTCCGGAAAAAGTAAACTCGAAGGCTTGTTCCCTTCTCACTCAGAGGAGGAAGACAAGGACACAGAAACCTAATCCTTTTGAAGTTGTCGTCAAATTTGGGACTGCCTGCCAATCTATCCCCTCTCCCCGCGGGAGAGGGTTAGGGAGAGGGCGATAAGCCGCAGGCTTATATTTGGTCGATATGCCTGTAAAATCAAAGGAGACGACATGCCTTTTCTTGTAAAAAAGAGGGTAAGGACACAGAAACTTAATCCTTTTGAAGTTGTCGCCAAATTTGGGGCTGCTTGCCAATCTATCCCCTCTCCCCGCGGGAGAGGGTTAGGGAGAGGGCGATAAGCCATAGGCTTATATTTAGTCGATACGTTTGCAAAATCAAAGGAGACGACATGCCTTTTACTGATGAAGAAGCCCAATCTCTGCTTGCCGTCAAAGGCATAGGCAAAACTGTATTGCAGCGTTTGCAGCAAATGGGTTTGGATGATGTTGCCACGCTGGCGGCAGCGGATTTGGACGATGTTTTGGAACAGGGCGCAAAATTGACCGGCTCGACCTGTTGGAAAAACAGTCCGCAGGCCCGGGCAGCCATGCAGGCTGCTGTTGCTTGGGCGCAGCAGCGACAGGCAACGGAAAATTGAACAAGGTTAGATAAATGGGTAAATGCGGTATCGCGAAAATACTGTTTTACGCATATAGTTTGATACTGCTGGTCGGATATGCTTTATTTGCGGTGGTGAATTACTATCCTCCTGAGCAAAGCATTGTTTTAAAGGAAGGTGCACGGGTAAAATTATCCTATGTTGCGCTCCAAAACAGTCAACCGCCCCTTATCACGATTGAGCGTGAATCCGGGCAGGCGAAACTGCATGCGGCAAGTGTGGAACCCTCGCCTAACGACATTACTTATCAAGTCTATACGCCACAAAGCACAAGCAAAAGCGCAGCACATACGCGGCGGCGGATAGATATCCGCTGTTTGGACTGCGCGGATACGCCGATTGGGTTAAACCATATCGAAGTGGAAATCTTGTCTTTGCGTCCTGAGATACGGGGCGAAACTGCACGGGTATATTTAGCCTCTCGGACCTGGTTGGATTCTGCATTCCGTACGCCGCTTAACCGTGATTGGACAGGCAGTATTTATGGCTGGCTCAGTCTGTTAGCACTCTTCCCCGTTTGGCTGGGTGTTTGGCTGATTTGGGCTGTGTTGCTGTATCGTCAGCGGCGCCGCAGGTTGCCAAAAAGTTAACTCAAGTTTCAGACGACCTGAAAACAAGTATTTTCAATCTATATAAAAAGGACAAATATTTTGATTACCATCACAGAAAACGCAGCCAAATACATCAACAGCTACCTGACCAAACGCGGCAAAGGCTTGGGCGTGCGCTTGGGTGTGAAAACCAGCGGCTGTTCGGGCATGGCCTACAACCTTGAATTTGTCGATGAAGCGAACGAGGACGACCTGATTTTCGAAGAACACGGCGCGCGCGTTTATATCGACCCGAAAAGCTTGGTTTATCTGGACGGCACGCAAGTCGATTACAC
>CAUVJL010000040.1:0-20513 GCA_963552075.1 uncultured Neisseria sp. | reverse complement strand
CCGCTGAACATGAGCGGCAACCCCGCCATGAGCGTGCCGCTTTACCGGCATAACGGTCTGCCCGTCGGCATCCAGTTCGCCGCCGCACACGGGCGCGAAGACACGCTGCTCCGCCTCGCCGCGCAGTTGGAACAGATACAGCCGTGGGCGGAAATACCGCAGTTGGTGTAGGTTTTGCATTGGATAAAAAGCGGTCTGCGCTGACAAAACGGATTGCATCCTCTATATCAAACTGAAGGAATTTTGCCTTGTCTTTCTACCAACGCTATCTGAACGGCGAATACAGCCAAGTTTATGCCGACATCGCCCGACTGCGGCAAAAAGCCTTTCAACCCGAAGCAGAAGCGGAAATCGACCGCTTGCTTACCGAAACCTTTCGGCGTGTGCTGCACAACGCGAATATCGTTGCGGAGACCTTGCCGCAGTTCGGCTATCGGTTCAACCGATGGCGCGATAACGTGATTACGCCGCCCCTGCCCGATGCGGACGAATATATCCGCCGCCTTGTCCAAGCTGTGCAGCCTGTCGGGTTCATTCCCCTTTCGCTGCAATACTTCTACCGGATTGTCGGAGAAATCAACTTTATCTGGGACTATGACGAATATCCTGAAATTGTGTGGGAATATGCCGACCCTTTGTGTGTGTACGGCATAGATTTTGTTTTGGAAGAGGTGGAAAACGAAGACAACGAGTGGCTGGAATGTACCCGAGAATTGCTTGCGGAAAACCCAAAATGCCCGATTGGTTTGCCATTTTCGCCCGATGATTACCACAAAGACAATGTAAGCGGCGGCAATGCTTATGAAATCGCATTAAGCACCAAGCCAAGTGTGGATGGTAAAGTGCTGTACGCCCCGCAAAATACACAATTTATCGCGTATCTGCGCCACATTTTTGCCAACGGCGGCTTTGGTAGCGAAGTGGATGCGCCCGAATTTCAAGACTATCTGCAAACCGTATTGCCCAAATTGCTGCCGTTTTAAAGGCAGCCTATAAGGTCGTCTGAAAACATCAAAACGTTTTCAGACGACCTTTTTTGGTATCAAAGGGTAGGGGAGGGCGCAAAGAACGCCGGAATCCGACCGTCTTTAAAGAATCTGAATTGTTGCTTTGCCAAGAAACCTTTAGAATGACGTTTTTCTGATTCACGCTATTTTTTCAGACGACCTTCGATGTCCCGATTAGGCGGAGGGTCGTCTGAAACGCTTTGTTCTGGTTGTTTCGGGGCGGATTTTTCCGTCTGCCCCCATACGGATGTTTTTCATGATTAGTCTTTCCAAACTTCTCGACCGCCCGATTTCTTTGGACGGTCGGAAATTCGATGTGTCACTGTTGTGGATGGTCGTTTTGATGACCGCCTTCAGCCTGGTGATGATTTATTCTGCGTCGATTGCCTATGCCGCGTCCGAAGGCGGCAATCAGTTTTCTTTTGTCAGCAAGCAGGCGATGTTTGTCGGCGCGAGCGTATTGGGCTGCCTCGGGCTGTCGCTGTTGAGCATGAGCTTTTGGCGGAAAATCATTCCGTTTTATTTTGCTTTTTCCGCGATTTTGCTGGTAGTCGTGTTGTTTGTCGGCCGTGAAATCAACGGGGCGACGCGTTGGATACATATCGGACCGCTCAATCTTCAGCCGACCGAGTTGTTCAAGCTGGCGACGGTTCTGTATTTGTCCAGCCTGTTCACGCGACGCGAGGAAGTGTTGCGCAGTATGGACTCTTTGGGTTTGAAGCCGCTGTTTGTCGGTTTGTTCAATGCTTTTATGTGCCCGTTCAGCAAGGAAGCGCGTCAGAAAACTTGGCAGAAGCTGAAGAAGTTTAAAAATATCTTGCTGCCTATCGTGATGATTGCGCTGGGTTTGGTTTTTGTCATGGCGCAACCTGATTTCGGCTCGTTTGTCGTGATTGTGTCGATTACGATGGGTATGCTGTTTTTGGCGGGTTTTCCGTGGAAATATTTTGCCGTCTTGGTACTGAGCGTGCTGGGGGGGATGGGCGTGATGATTTTGGCGGCACCCTACCGTATGGCGCGCGTGTCGGCATTCTTGGACCCTTGGGGCGACCCTTTGGGCAAAGGTTATCAGTTGACGCATTCGTTGATGGCGATTGCGCGCGGCGAATGGTTCGGTCAGGGCTTGGGCGCGAGTTTGGAAAAACGCTTCTACCTGCCCGAGGCGCATACCGACTTTATCTTTGCCGTCATTGGCGAGGAATTCGGGTTTGTGGGGATGTGTATTTTGGTGTTCTGCTACGGCTGGCTGGTGATGCGCGCATTCTCCATCGGCAAGCAGGCGCGTGATTCCGGACTGACGTTCAGCGCGTATGTCGCCAACGGCATCGGTATTTGGATAGGGATTCAGAGTTTCTTCAATATCGGCGTCAACATCGGTATCCTGCCCACCAAAGGCCTGACTTTGCCGTTGATGTCTTACGGCGGTTCGGCGGTTGCCGTTATGCTGGTGTGCGTTACCTTATTGTTGCGCGTCGATTATGAAAACCGCAAAAAAATGCGCGGTTACCAAGTGGAGTAAATCATGGGCGGTAAAACTTTCATGTTGATGGCAGGTGGTACCGGCGGCCATATTTTCCCCGCGCTGGCGGTGGCGGACTCATTGCGCGCGCGCGGCCATCATGTGATTTGGCTGGGCAGCGAAGGCTCGATGGAAGAGCGCATCGTGCCTCAATACGACATCCTGCTCGAAACGCTGGCGATTAAAGGCGTGCGCGGCAACGGCATCAAACGCAAGCTGATGCTGCCGTTTACTTTGTATAAAACCGTCCGCGAAGCGCAGCGGATTATCCGCAAACACCGCGTCGAATGCGTCATCGGTTTCGGCGGCTTCGTTACCTTCCCCGGCGGCTTGGCGGCGAAACTCTTGGGCGTGCCGATTGTGATTCACGAGCAAAACGCCGTGGCTGGTTTGTCCAACCGCCAACTGTCGCGCTGGGCGAAGCGGGTGTTGTACGCCTTCCCGAAAGCGTTCAGCCACGAAGGCGGTTTGGTCGGCAACCCCGTCCGCGCCGATATTGCCAACCTTCCAGAGCCTGCCGAACGTTTTGCAGAGCGTGAAGGTCGTCTGAAAATCTTGGTGGTCGGCGGCAGTTTGGGCGCAGACGTTTTGAACAAAACCGTTCCTCAGGCATTGGCTTTGCTGCCCGACGATGCGCGCCCGCAGATGTATCACCAATCAGGCCGGGGCAAGCTGGGTAGCTTGCAGGCGGATTACGACGCGCTGGGTGTGAAAGCCGAATGCGTGGAATTTATTACCGACATGGTGTCCGCCTACCGCGATGCCGACTTGGTGATTTGCCGTGCCGGCGCGCTGACGATTGCCGAGTTGACGGCAGCGGGGCTGGGCGCGCTGCTGGTGCCGTATCCTTACGCTGTCGATGACCATCAAACCGCCAATGCGCGTTTTATGGTGCAGGCGGAGGCAGGATTGCTGTTGCCGCAAACCCAGTTGACAGCGGAAAAACTTGCCGAAATCCTCGGCGGCTTAAACCGCGAAAAATGCCTCAAATGGGCGGAGAACGCCCGCACATTGGCGCTGCCGCATAGTGCGGACGATGTGGCGGAAGCCGCCATCGCGTGTACGGCATGATGACATAATGTGATGAACGAAACAGAGGTCGTCTGAAAACCAAGAAACGGGTTTCAGACGACCTTTTTGCAACTTGTCAGCCGTATTGTGCGGGAGTATGATGTAAATAGGAATTTCTCTCATTGGAGGCTGCCATGTCCGAAAAAATCTCTCCCGAAACCGTTTCCGTCCTGTCCAGTACCATGCTGATTCCCCTGTGGGCAAAGGCGGTAGAGCAGGGTAGGGCGCAGCCGCTTTTGCGCGATGACGAAGCCGTGCGGATGTTGGACAAGATAGACTACGACTTCAGCAAGTTTGCCAAAGTCAAAGCATCGCAGGTCGGCTGTTGCGGGCGGGCGAAGCTGTTGGACGATATGACCCGGCATTTTATCGCCGAACATCCCGATGCCGTCGTCGTGCAAATCGGCGCAGGGCTGGATGCGCGTTACGAACGCTTGGGCAAACCGCGCATTACCGCCTGGTATGATTTGGATTTGCCGGAAGTGATTGAAGTGCGGCATATGCTGCTGCCCGAGTCGGACAATCATTATCTGGGCGCGTCCATGTTCGACGAAGCGTGGATGAACACCGTTGCCGCGCACGGAAAACCCGTGTTGCTCGTGATCGAAGGTGTGTTGATGTATTTCGAAGAAGCGCAGGTGCAGGACTTTTTCAAACAGGTTGCCCGCCGTCTGCCGAACGTCCAACTTGCCTTCGACACCATTCCCAAAGCCTACATCGGACAAAGCAAACACCACGACGCGCTCGGTAAAATGGACAAACCGCCCGAGTTCCGCTGGGCGATAAGCGGAGCGGACGACATCCGACGCCTGATATCTGGTGTGGAAATCATCGAAGAAGCGGGCTTGAGCAGCGTCTGCAAACCGCGTTATCCGTGGCTCTTGCGCCTTGTGTATGCGACCGCGTGGGGGCGGCGCAAATTAGATATGCGCTTGATGAGGATACAAGTGCCGTCAAGTTGATAAACGAGAGGTCGTCTGAAAACCGGTTTCAGACGACCTTCAGGCTTTGATGGTAAATTTATATCGTCATTCCTGTATAGGCGGGAGTGACGAAGCGAACTTGCATAACCTCATAATCATATAGAAAATTTCGATTTTGAATTTCCAACTTTCCGAGAAACCATCATGGAACCCCAGGAACTCGACACCCTAGACCTCAACGAAGCCCTTGCCGAAATCCTGCAAGCCCACGGCTATGCCTGCCAAATGCAGGGCGAAAAAATCCTGCCCAATTTCGCCGTACCCGTACAACTTGAAACTTGGGCGTTTCCGCGTGAACACGCCAACGGCGCAGTGGTAAGCCGTTTCGATGTCGGCATTACCCTGCCCGACGGGCGCGAACTTTACGAATGCTGCGGCGACATCGGCGAAAATCTGGAAGAAGCCCTTTCACGCAACCTGCAAAGCTTCTGCACCAACAGCCTGCACGTTTTACTGGATACATTCAATCCCAACGAAAACCATTGCCCGCACGAAATCTGGACGGCAAGCAACGGCAACCGTTTTCAAGCGATTTTGGGGGACTGGGTGACGAAAAATTTGGTCGAAGACACTGACGGCGGTGATACGGAAACAATCGGCAATATCATCCCTGAAGCACTGGAAAGCACGCTGCAAACCATCATCTGCCATCAAAACCTCAAAGCACAATATCATTTAATCCGCTTTTTCTACGCCCAATCCGACAATGTTGCGATGAATGTGGAATTTATGGTTGACAACCAAGAAGATGCCGCTGAAGAAGAAAAACAGCTTGCCGGTCTCCCTTGGTTGCGCAGGGAAGCCTATTACAGCGTACGCCGTTGCATCATGCTCAAGCCCTTGGATTCGGTATAAGGCTATTGAAACCGTCAAAATCAACCCGTCTGCAAGATTTTAGGTCGTCTGAAAACGGTTTTCAGACGACCTTATATTATGTTTTTGCTGGTATTTTGGTAGCTGAAGTCGAGTTTAAAAATGGGTAATTCGCCGCTGAACGAAACCTCTTTTTTACCCATATTGCCACCAATGTGAAATCCTGTATGCCGAAACATCTTTAATTTACAAGAAAACTATGGCGCAGAAGCGGATAGCCCTTTAAAATAACGCCTTTACGCATCGAAAATCCACCGGAACGCAACATCATGATGAAAAATCGAGTCACCAACATCCATTTTGTCGGTATCGGCGGCGTCGGCATGAGCGGCATCGCCGAAGTTTTACACAATTTGGGCTTTAAAGTTTCCGGTTCGGATCAGGCGAGAAATGCGGTTACCGAGCATTTGAGCAGCTTGGGTATTCAAGTTTATCCCGGTCATACTGCCGAACATGTCAACGGCGCGGACGTTGTCGTTACCTCTACCGCCGTCAAAAAAGACAATCCCGAAGTCGTCGCTGCGCTGGAGCAGCAAATCCCCGTCATTCCGCGCGCCCTGATGCTGGCGGAACTGATGCGCTTCCGTGACGGCATCGCCATTGCCGGTACGCACGGCAAAACCACGACCACCAGTCTGACCGCCTCTATCCTCGGCGCGGCAGGTCTAGACCCCACTTTCGTTATCGGCGGCAAACTCAATGCCGCAGGTACCAACGCCCGCTTGGGCAAAGGCGAATACATCGTCGCCGAAGCCGACGAGTCCGATGCGTCCTTCCTACATTTGACCCCGATTATGTCCGTCGTCACCAATATCGACGAAGACCACATGGATACTTACGGACACAGCGTCGAAAAACTGCATCAGGCGTTTGTCGATTTTATCCACCGTATGCCGTTCTACGGCAAAGCGTTTTTGTGTATCGACAGCGAACACGTCCGCGCGATTTTGCCCAAAGTGAGCAAACCCTACGCGACTTACGGCTTGGACGATGCCGCCGATATTTACGCGACCGACATCGAAAGCGTCGGCGCGCAAATGAAGTTTACCGTTCATGTCCAAATGAAAGGGCATGAGCAGGCGCCGTTTGAAGTCGTGTTGAATATGCCCGGCAGACACAACGTCCTCAATGCTTTGGCAGCCATCGGTGTGGCGCTGGAAGTCGGCGCATCCGTCGAAGCGATTCAGCGCGGCTTGCTCGGTTTTGAAGGTGTCGGCCGCCGCTTCCAAAAATACGGCGACATCAAGCTGCCCAACGGCGGAACCGCGCTGTTGGTGGACGATTACGGACACCATCCTGTCGAAATGGCAGCAACCCTATCCGCCGCACGCGGCGCGTATCCGGAAAAACGTTTGGTGCTCGCCTTCCAGCCGCACCGATATACCCGCACGCGTGATTTATTCGAAGACTTCACCAAAGTCCTCAATACTGTTGACGCGCTGGTGTTGACCGAAGTTTATGCCGCCGGCGAAGAGCCGATTGCCGCCGCCGACTCCCGCGCCCTTGCCCGCGCCATCCGCGTATTGGGCAAACTCGAGCCGATTTACTGCGAAAACGTCGCCGACTTGCCTGAAATGTTGTTGAACGTTTTACAGGACGGCGACATAGTGTTGAATATGGGCGCAGGCAGCATCAACCGCGTTCCTGCCGCGATGCTGGAGTTGTCGAAAAAAGCCTGAGGCGGAAATTTTATCGTGATGCCGCGATAGCCGCCCGATGAAGCGATGTTCCATCGGGTGGGCAAGCAAGATTAAGGTCGTCTGAAAACCCGATTCGTTTTCAGACGACCTGTATCAAAAAATGAAGTAATCAAGAAAGAACAAAAACAATGCAGAATTTTGGCAAAGTAGCCGTATTGATGGGCGGCTTTTCCAGCGAACGCGAAATTTCGCTGGATAGCGGTGCCGCCATTTTGAATGCCTTAAAAAGCAAAGGCATAGACGCACACGCCTTCGATCCTAAAGAAACGCCCTTGGCGGAATTGAAAACCCAAGGTTTCCAAACTGCTTTTAATATCCTCCACGGTACTTACGGCGAAGACGGTGCTGTTCAGGGCGCGTTGGAATTGTTGGGCATTCCTTATACCGGCAGCGGTGTCGCCGCTTCAGCCATCGGCATGGACAAATACCGCTGCAAACTGATTTGGCAAGCCTTGGGGTTGCCCGTTCCCGAGTTTGCCGTTTTGCACGAAGACTCCGATTTCGATGCCGTCGAACAACAGCTCGGCTTGCCCATGTTCGTTAAACCGGCAGCCGAAGGCAGCAGCGTCGGTGTTGTGAAAGTGAAAGAAAAAGGTCGTCTGAAAAGCGTTTACGAAGAATTGAAACACCTTCAAGGCGAAATCATCGCCGAGCGATTCATCGGCGGCGGCGAATATTCCTGCCCCGTGTTGAACGGCAAAGGCCTGCCCAGCATACACATCATCCCCGCGACCGAGTTCTACGATTACGAAGCCAAATACAACCGCGACGACACTGTTTATCAATGTCCGTCCGAAGACTTGAGTGAGGCTGAAGAAAACCTGATGCGCTCTCTGGCAGTCCGCGGGGCGCAGGCAATCGGGGCAGAGGGCTGCGTGCGCGTCGATTTCCTCAAAGATACCGACGGTAAACTTTACCTCTTGGAAATCAACACACTGCCCGGCATGACGAGCCACAGTTTAGTACCGAAATCCGCCGCCCATACCGGCGTGGATTTTGCCGATTTATGCATTGAAATTCTGAAAACTGCACATGTGGGATGACGCAAGCGCACTGGGTCGGCTGACCCGCTGGCTGTTGCTGCTGATGGCATTGCTGCTCATCGGCACCTGCATAGCCTGGCTATACAACTCCAATCATTTTCCCGTCAAACAAGTGTCCATACAGGGCAAGCTGACCTATTCGGACGGGAAAGCACTTCAGCGCGCCGCTCAACAGCACACGCACAGCAATATTTTCCGTGCCGATTTGGACGGTATTCAGGCAGCCTTTCAAAAGCTGCCGTGGGTGGATTCCGCCATGGTGCGCCGCCGCTTCCCCGATACCGTCGAAATCCATTTGACCGAGCGCGTGCCTGTCGCCCATTGGCGCAGCGGCGGCTTGGTTGATTCCAAAGGCAATGTGTTTGACGCCCAGCTCAAAGCCAAGCTGCCAATCTTTGAAGGACAGCCGGGTACGGGCAAAGACATGGTCAAACATTACGAAGAATTTTCCGGCATCCTCCGCCGGCAAAATCTGGCGATTAAAGAACTGATTTATACGCCGCGCTCCGCCTGGTTGGTGGTCTTGGACAACGGGATTACCGTCAGACTGGGAAGGGAAAACGAAATCAAACGCTTACAACTTTTCGCCGAAATTTGGCCGACGCTGTTGCGTAAAAATCAAAATCGGTTATCCTACGTTGATATGCGGTATAAAGACGGATTTTCCGTGCGTTACACATCAGAGATGCAGTCTGAAAGTGTTTCAGACGACTAAAGCCAAGCAAACGGCGTGAAGCAAACTATTGCCAATACAGACAAATAGTTATAACTCCAGCGAAATAACGAGCAAATATAATGGAACAACAAGGTAAATATATCAGTGCCCTCGATATCGGCACATCCAAAGTCATCGCCCTGATTGGCGAAGTACAAGACGACAACGAAATCCACATCGTCGGACTCGGACAGGCACCGTCTCGCGGCCTTAAAGCAGGCATGGTAACCAACATTGACGCAACGGCCCAAGCCATTCAGCAGGCAGTCAATGAAGCCGAATTGATGGCGGACACCAAAATCAGCCACGTTACGACCGGTATCGCGGGTAACCATATCCGCAGCTTGAATTCGCAAGGGGTTGTCAAAATCAAAGACGGCGAAGTTTCGCAAGCTGACATCGACCGCGCCATCGAAACCGCCAAAGCCATCAACATCCCGCCGGATCACAATATCCTGCATACCGTGGTGCAAGAATACATCATCGACAACCAGCCCGGCGTCAAAGAGCCTATCGGTATGAGCGGCGTCCGACTCGATACCCGCGTACATATCATTACCGGTGCCAATACCGCCCTGCAAAACATCCAAAAATGTATCCATCGTTGCGGTTTGCAAATGGATCAAATCATGCTTCAGCCTTTGGCGAGCGGTCAGGCTGTTTTGACTGAAGACGAAAAAGATTTGGGCGTATGCGTCATCGACATCGGCGGCGGTACGACCGATATTGCCGTTTATACCAACGGCGCCATCCGCCATACTGCCGTGATTCCCGTGGCGGGCGATTTGATTACCAAAGATTTGGCACAAGCACTGCGCACCCCGCACAGCGCTGCCGAATACATCAAAATCCACTACGGCGTAGCGATTCCCGATATGGACGGCTTGGACGAAATGGTCGAAGTCCCCAGCGTCGGCGACCGCCAACCCCGTCAGATTTCCCGCCGCGTTTTGGCAAGCGTCATCGGTCCGCGCGTCGAAGAAATCTTGGAGCTGACCCTTAACGAATTGCGCCGTTCCGGCTTCCCTGAAGAAGTCCTCACATCAGGCATCGTTCTGACCGGCGGCGCATCTATGCTGACCGGCATCGTTGAGCTTGCCGAAGAAGTATTCGCCTTGCCTGCACGCATCGGCGTACCTCAAGAAATGGGCGGCGTATCCGAACGCATCCGCAATCCGCGCTATTCAACCGCCATCGGTCTTTTGCAGGCGGCAAGGGGGGAAGAAGACGGCGCGCCGGTGACCGGTGCGATTGTGGTTCACGATCAGACTGAAAAAATCAGTCTGTGGGCAAAACTGATGAAATTCTTTAAAGACAATTTCTGATTGTTCCGTTACTTGCTTACAGGGAAAATGAATTGCTGTCGGAATAGTTCCAATCGCAATAATTAAAAACTTGTGTGCTTTCGTTAAAAAATGTAGTAAAAAATAACGGTAATGGTGAATGAATAAGAAGTATTTTGCCAGCGTCGGAATACTTCTTATATAATACGGGTAATATCTAAATTTTTGGACCGTCCTCAATGCAGGGCGCGCAGGAGTATTTGAATGGAATTTGTTTACGATGTAGCTGAATCAGCCGCAAGCCCTGCGGTCATCAAAGTAATCGGCTTAGGTGGCGGCGGTTGCAACGCTATTAACAACATGATTGCCAACACCATCCAAGGTGTTGAATTTATTAGTGCCAATACTGATGCACAATCTTTGGGTAAAAATAACGCAGCCAAGCGCATCCAATTGGGTACTAATCTGACCCGTGGTTTGGGTGCGGGTGCCAATCCTGAAATCGGCCGTGCTGCGGCACAAGAAGATCGCGAAGCCATCGAAGATGCTATTCGCGGCGCGAATATGTTGTTCATCACCACCGGTATGGGGGGCGGTACCGGTACCGGTGCGGCTCCTGTGGTTGCCGAGATTGCCAAAGAAATGGGTATCCTGACCGTTGCAGTCGTTACCCGTCCGTTCGGCTACGAAGGCAAACGCGTACACATTGCCCAAGAAGGTTTGGAGCAGCTTAAAGGTCAAGTAGATTCATTGATTATCATCCCGAACGACAAACTGATGACTGCATTGGGTGAAGACGTGACCATGCGTGAAGCGTTCCGTGCGGCGGACAACGTCCTGCGTGATGCCGTAGCCGGTATTTCCGAAGTAGTTACCCGTCCCGGTTTCATCAACCTTGACTTCGCCGACGTTAAAAACGTAATGGGCATCAAAGGTATCGCCATGATGGGTTCCGGTTTTTCCCAAGGCATCGACCGCGCCCGTTTGGCAACCGAACAAGCGATTTCCAGCCCGTTGCTGGATAATGTGACTCTGGATGGCGCGCGCGGCGTATTGGTCAATATCACTACAGCTCCGGATTGCCTGAAAATGTCCGAATATCGTGAAATCATGAAAGTGGTTAACGAGAATGCGCATCCTGAAGCAGAATGCAAATACGGTACTGCCGAAGATGACAACATGGGCGAAGACGCTATCCGCGTAACCATTATTGCGACCGGTTTGAAAGAGAACGGCAGCGAAAACCAAATGCGTGCGGCTGTCCGCGCACAAAAACTGGTTAGCGGAGTCGATGATTCCCATGTTCAACAACCGGGTAGTGTAGAAAGTTTGGTAAGAACCAACCGCGGTATTCGCTCCATGAATCTGACTGCGGCAGATTTCGGCAATCAGTCTGTTTTAGATGATTTTGAAATTCCTGCGATTTTGCGCCGTCAGCACAATCCTGATAAATAATCGATAAAAAGCCTGCTTTAAGCAGGCTTTTTTGTTTCTATATTTGTATCTGTGCAATGTAGAGATAGGGTGTAATTTTAGAGGGAATCAAAGAGAGAGTGGGTTGGTATCCTTTGATATTATTCCTATGTGAATAAAAATCTATTGTTAAGACTCAGCTTTGGGTTTTATAGTGGATTAAAATAAAAATGAGACAAGGCGTCAACGCCCGCCGTGTACGGGTAGTACATAAGGGCGTTGGCAACGCCGTATCATTGCAATTTTAATCCACTATATTAGTGAGTTCCCGTTTTAAAGCTGGATTTCCGTTTGTTTGGAAACAGCGGTCGTTATCTGCGGGAAGTCTGTTTCAAAAAATTGAATTAGAGAAGCGGGCAAGCTGCATTGGTGAGAAGTTGAAAAGAGGTCGTCTGAAACGTAATTTTCAGACGACCTCTTATCATGATTCGGACAAACAACTTTAGACCGGGCGGCAGGCAATCATATAATTCACTTCTGTCGAGTCGCATAAAGAATAGCGGCGGGTCAAGAGATTGTAGGTCATGCCCTTGGTGTCGATAACGTCCAAACCTGCCTGCCTGCACATCCGCGCCAGCTCGGCGGGTGTGATGAATTTTTGCCAATCGTGCGTCCCCTTGGGGACGACGTTCAACACATATTCCGCACCGACAATCAGATGGAGATAAGATTTAGGGTTGCGGTTGATGGTGGAGAAAAACACCATACCGTCAGGCTTCACCAGCTCCGAACAGGCTTTGACGATGGCGGCGGGATCGGGAACGTGTTCCATCATTTCCATACAGGTTACAACATCGAAGCTGTGCGGCTGTTCGGCGGCGAGGTCTTCGACGCGGATGCAGCGGTAATCGATATTGTCCACACCTTCGGCAGCGGCATGGGCTTGGGCGGTTTGGAGCGATTTTTCCGCCATATCGATGCCGGTAACGTGCGCCGCGCCGCGTGTTGCCATGCTTTCCGACAAAATCCCGCCGCCGCAGCCGACATCCAAAACGCGTTTACCTGCCAACTGCGCGAACGAGTCGATATAGCCCAAGCGCAGCGGATTGATGTCGTGCAAAGGTTTGAACTCGCCATTTTTATCCCACCATTTGTCTGCAATTTGGCTGAATTTCGCAATTTCGTCCGCATCGACGTTGTGTTGTCCGGCTGCTTCCATCATGATTTTCCTGATTTGGATTTCGGGTTGAAGAGGGTTTTGATTTTATAGCAAAGCGGCAGAATGGAACAGAGACAAACCGCGACCAGCCCCAAAAGGTCGTCTGAAAACGCCGCTTACCCTTTTCAGACGACCTTTGACTTGTTTTTACCCCTTCCGCCTTGTTTGCACCGACCTTTACCATTAATTTATATAAACTTGCCCACGCATTGCCGAAGTAGCAAACACCCCATTCCCCATTCAAAAGAAAACCCAATGAAACCATTCATCCGCGCCGCATCCCTACTCTTCCTTGCCGCCGCCTCCGCGCTAGCCTCCGGCAAAGACTTTATCATTTACGACCGCATGGACTACGTCGGCAAACCCGACCTGACTGCCGACAAATTGTCCAAAGTATTCCTGATTTACGAATCCGAGCTGGTGATGCCCGACCCTGCCGGCAAGCGCAAACACGGCGTATTGAACGAAAAGCGAATCCGCGAATTGGCGCGCCAGTCCTATCGCGAAGGCTACCGCACCATCTCCACCGACATCGAAACCTGGTTTGCCGAAAAAGACGGACAAATCCTCACGCCTCAAGAACTTAAAACCGACTTTGCCCGTATGTACCGGATTTTCAAAGAAGAAAATCCCCGCGCCTACATCAGCAACTACGGCTTGCCCGACGAACACCTGCACGCCATCCGCTACTACCAAGCTCAGGCGGACAACGAGGCAGTGTTGGCAAAGTGGCGGCAGTTTAGCAAACGCCGTCAGATGAGCGCAGCCATCAGCGACTATGCCAATCCCGTGTTCTACATCACCACGCCCGATTTGGCGCAATGGGAAAAAGACGTCCAAACCACCGTTGCCGAGATTAGAAAGCGCTATCCCGACAAAAAAATCATCGGCTACCTCTGGCCGCAATATTATTCCGCAAGCAACAGCCCGTATTTCAAACAATTTATCGATGCCGAACGCTGGCAGAAAATGCTCGAAATCAGCAGCAAATATATGGACGGCGTGATTATCTGGTCGGACAAGCGCGATGAAAACCATCAAATCGTCCGCTGGAACGACCCGCGCATACAGGCAATCATGCGCGCGACCAAATCCTTTATCGCGGCACACCCCAAAGACATCGCCGTCGAAACATTGCAGCCACCGACATCATCCAAATCATTGAAAAACAACAAATTGAAATAAAACGACGAATTTCCTGCCGTTAATTTAATAGAGAAAAGCATGACGGCGGCTGAATAAATCCGCCAAGCAAAAAGGTCGTCTGAAACCCAAAATTTAGGTTTCAGACGACCTTTTTGTCGCAATGGCAGCTTTGTTTCTTATCGAATCTGAGCGGAAGCAGTTGCCGGTTGCGATATGGCAAGAATAAAGATGGCAGAGCCAATCTTTCCACAAGCTCCAAGCAGGCGGGTATCCGCTTTTCAACAAGCCTGTTCAACAGAAATCCGCAAGCCAAACCTTACCTGAAGATTTCAGCTCGCGCAGGAATGGCAATCGTCAGCAAGCCTTGTTTATTTGAATCCACAATATTCCGTCATGCAGACGGACGGAAGCAGAAAGAGCGTATCGAGTACGCTCTTTTTCATATGGGTAACAAAGAGGGCGATGTCCATGATCTTGTTGCAGTTTATTTTCAGACGACCTGTTTCAAAATTTTCTTACGGCATTTTTTCATTTTAGTATAAATGCTTTATGAAAGCCTAAAGACATAAATTAGGAATGTTATCTTTGGCATGGTAATTGCAGGATAAAGCCATAGTTCTATATTTTTTAGTAAATAAGTGTTAATTTTAAAAGTAAGATTATGGATTATCGGAGCTTTTTTTAAATAGACGGTAAGTTTAGTTAGTCTTAAACACTATTTCCAAAGATATAGATATGTTCTAAAAATTGTACCTAAGTGACAATTAACGTCAGTCTGGTTGATTTTCAATAATATATAAACAAATTCAATGAATGCCTGCCTCATAAAACCCGCATGTATCTGAAGAAGAAGATCCGGCGGCGGGGCAGTGCGGGGAGTACGTCTTGTTTTGACTGTATATATTTGAATTCAATCTGATATTTTTTAATAAATCCAATCAAGAGAGATTGTTATGAATAAGATTTTCAAAGTTGTATGGAACCGTACTATCGGCTCTTTCGTCGTTACTTCCGAATTGGCGAAAGGACGTGTCAAATCAAGCAGCGAGGGTGCTGAAGGGGATGTGCGCGCCTCAGAAGAGGGTCGTCTGAAAACCTTATTCAGGCTGACGGCGTTGAGCGCGGCATTATTCGGCTTGTCTGAGAGTGCTTGGGCGCATCCTATAATAAATTCAACGGCACCTGCGAATACAACTGGTATTGTCGCAACCGGTAATGCGAGTGAGACGGCAGTTGGTGGCGGCTCCGCAAGAGGTGTGGGATCGGTTGCAGTTGGTGCCTTTGCAAAAGCGGGTACAAGGATTGAGGCTGACGGTGCTGTTGCTATTGGCGGTAGCCAGGCAAGTACAGGTGCTTATGCTGACGGTAACAATGCGATTGCCATCGGTCAGGCAAGTAATGCAAATGCAAATAAGGCAATTTCTATTGGTTCGGATACCATCGCTTCACAAGAATGGACCAGTGCTATCGGCGCACGCGCTGAAGCAACTAATGTTGGTGCGACATCCCTCGGTAGTTGGACGCAGGCAACCGGTGAGTATTCGATTGCAGTTGGTGGTAGTGATGCACAGGGTCGAGCAGCTAACGCAGGAACGTTAGCGTCTGGAAGTCGCAGTACTGCCATTGGTCGTAATGCTAAGTCTGCCGGTGCGGATGCGATTGCTTTGGGTACGGGCACACAAGCTAAGGAAAGTGATACTGTTGCCGTTGGTACAGGTGCGCAAGCGACGCTAGCTAATTCGATTGCTATTGGTAAAAATTCGGTTGCGACGGGTGTCTTTGCATCAGATAGAAAAGGAAGGGCTATTGCCGTCGGTTTTAATACACAGGCGCTTGGAGAGGATTCTGTTGCCATCGGTTCTGGCGTGGATGCCAATGCTGCCGCACTGGCACAAAATAGACAGAGTGTAGCCCTTGGTTGGCAAGCAAGAGCGACAGGTACAACCCAAGCGGTTGCCATTGGTCCAGATGCTCGGGCGTCAGGAGCACAATCAACCTCTATTGGTAACAATACCCGTGCAACGGGCGCTTCGTCGATTGCCATTGGTGGTGATGACTGGGATGATGCAAAAAAAAGCGTAAATGCACAGTACAAGGTATTGACTGGCTCTGATATGTCCAGTGGTTATCAAGGTACTACGTCTGCTACGGCAGCGGTTGCGGTAGGTGTGAAGGCGCAGGCGACAGGTGCTTTGTCTACGGCTTTTGGTCCGGGTACGATCGCTAGCGGTTTGGGTGCATCAGCGTTCGGTGTGGGTGCGTCCGCTACTCAGGATAAGTCCGTCGCCATCGGTGCGGGGTCGCACACTAATACCGATGCAACGGCTGTAACAACTGCGACAGTCAATGGTATTACTTACGGCGGTTTTGCGGGAACGACACATATTACTTCGGGTTCGCAAGTTTCTTTCGGTTCGGCAGGTTACGAACGTCAGTTGAAACACGTTGCCCCAGGTGCAATCACTGCAACTTCCACCGACGCGATTAATGGCAGCCAGCTTTACGCGCTTCATGCAGGTTCGGGCAATATCGCCAAAGCGGTTGCTGATGCATTGGGCGGTGGCGCGGCTGTGGGCATTGATCCTACAAACAATCAAGGTACAGTAACGCTGCCGTCTTATGACGTGCTCAAAGGTAGCGACACACCGAATACGGCAGGTAATGGCACAGCCAAATTCAATACAACTCCTGCTAAGAACGTCGCTGCTGCGATGACCAATCTCAATACCTACGTCAACCAAGGCTTTGCCGTCAAAGATAATGCGGGCGATGCGAAGGGCATTGTTACGCCCGGAGAAAGCGTGCAATTTGCCGACGGCAATGCAACTACCGTTACCGTTGATACCGAAGCAAACGGTAATACTAAAATCAAATACGACGTTAAGGTGGATGACAGCACCATCAAGGTTGTTGACGGTAAGCTGACCGGTGCGTCGCAAACTCATTTTTATAGCGTAAATAGCACAGATAAAACAAAAGCCAATTACAACAATGAAGGTGCAACAGGCGAAAACGCGATTGCCGCAGGCCCTGAAGCCAAAGCGGCTGCAAACAATGCGGTTGTAATGGGTAATAAGGCAACCGTCGAGGCGGCAGCAGGCTCTGATTCCGCTATTAATGGTGAGACTACCGGCGAAGGTTCGGTCGCCGTTGGTGCGCTAAGTAAAGCAAACGGTAAGAATGCGACTGCCATCGGTCAGAAAGCAAATGCCTATGGTCAAAACTCGTTTGCTGGCGGTCAAGATACTGAGTCATCAGGTAAATCGAGCGTGGCCATAGGTGATGGCTCAAGAGCTACTGATAACTCTACTACTGCCGTTGGTCCATATGCCAAAGCTCAAAAAGCAGGTGCATCAGCGTTCGGTTTCAATGCCAATGCTCAAGCAATAGGCTCTGTGGCTGTGGGTCGACAAGCACAAGCTCTGAATTTGAATGCTGTTTCGGTAGGTAATGAAAGTAAGGCAAAAGGAGAAGATACTGTTGCTATCGGTACTAGTGCCGATGCTGTGCAAAATCGGGCAATGGCAATCGGTAAAGGGGCTTTTGCTAATGGTGCTGACACGATTGCATTCGGTGCCGCTACGAAGGCAGACCAAAGATATGCTATCGCGATCGGCTCGGGCAATAATGCTTGGAAAGAAGATTCTGTTGCATTAGGACGTGCTGCCAATGCAGACGGCGCGGCTTCTTTGGCGCTTGGTTTGAGCAGCCATACCCGCGAAGCCAATGCCATAGCTTTGGGTAACAACGCCAACGCGGACGATACCAATTCCATTGCTATCGGTACAAACAGCAAAGCTGCTCAAGCTGCAGCAGTTGCTATCGGTAATAATGCAACAGCCCTGAAATACAGCTCCGTCGTTATCGGTGAAGAAGCGAAATCCAATAATTCACGCTCTGTCGTTATCGGCTATTACGCTTCTGCAACCAATCCGGCAATGTCCGCATCCAATCAAGATACCAATCAAACCGTTGCTATCGGTGCATACGCCAATGCATGGGGCGATCAATCTACTGCCATCGGTAACAATGTAGACGCAAAAGGCAATTCTTCTATCGCCATCGGTGCGGACGACTGGGATACCGTTGCAGTGAAAACTGTAGAAGGTACGGGTAAAACGGTTAAAGAGGTTTATCAAGACTATACCGGCGATGTGATGGAAACCGACAGTTATACTCATACGACTTCAAGCGAAGCTGCAGTAGCCATTGGTACTAAATCACAGGCAATAGGTCAATTATCCACAGCCTTTGGTACGGGTACGATCGCTGAAGGCGTCGCCTCTGCCGCATTCGGTATGGGTGCGAAAGCCACTCAAGGCAACTCTGTGGCAATCGGTGCGGGCAGTACGACTACAACCGGTGCAACTAGTGTCAACGAAGCTACTGTCAATAATCTGAAATACTCAGGCTTTGCAGGCGGCAACAGTGTTAATCCAGGCGACCAAGTATCCTTTGGTTCTAAAAACTACGAACGTCAACTGAAAAACGTTGCTCCGGGCGAAATCTCTAACACTTCTACCGATGCCATCAACGGCAGCCAGCTGTACGCGGTACAAAACGTTTTGGGTAATACTGCCCAAACCGTTAAAAATGTATTGGGCGGAGATGCCGCAGTTGACGAAAACGGCAGTATTACTATGAGCAACATTGGTAATACCGGTAAAGGCAACATCCACGACGCGATCAAGTCAGTAAAAGAGACTGCCGACAAAGGTTGGAAGCTGAAAGCGAACGACGAAGCCGACAGCGACAGCGAAAAAATCGCAGCAGGCGACACCGTGACCGTGAAACAAGGTAAGAACATCCGAGTGAAACGCAGTGGCAAAGAGCTGACGATTGAAACTGCGGACGACGTAGCGTTCAACAAAGTGACAGTCGGCAACAGCGTACTGACCACAGACGGACTGACCACACCGCAAGTTACCGCGGGTGACAGCGTATTGGGCAACAACGGACTGACGATTGCCAACGGTACGGCCGGCTCACCGGTATCGCTGACCAAAGACGGACTGAACAACGGCGGCAACAAAGTTACCAACATTGCCGACGGTGTGGCTGATACTGACGCAGCGAGCTACAAACAAGTTAAAGCTGCGAAAACCGAGGTTCAAAAAGGTACAAACGTCGTCAGTGTCGACAAAACTGAAGGCACGGACGGTCATGCGATTTACACCGTCAATGCCAAAGGTACGGCTGTCTCTGCGGAAGGTACAGAAAACGGTCTGAAACTGACGTCGTCTGAAGATTCAACTACCAACGTAACTACTTACAATTTGGATTTGTCAGACAAAACCAAAGACTCCTTGAAAAAAGCCGACAGCGCATTACAAGGCATTGATGTAAAAGTCAATGATGAAAATGTCAAAACGTTGACTAAAGATGATTCCACGCTGAAATTTGTTAACGGCACAGGTACGACTGCCGAAAACAAAAACGGCACTGTCACGTTCAATGTAAACAAATCTACGCTGACCACGGGTGCTGGTGGCGTAGTCAGCGCGGATACGGCAGGCGATGCATTTGCTACTGCAGCTGACGTTGCCAAAGCTATCAATAAAGCCGTTGTCGACAGTGAAAAAACCAGCGTTGTAGCAGCCGGCGACAATACTCATGTAGCTGCTGTGGAAGCAGGTAATCAAACGACTTACACCGTTCATGCTGACAATACCACCGTCAGCGTGAAAGATGGCGGTAAATTGGCACTGAAGTCGTCTGAAGCGACAAACAGTAACCACACCAAAACCACCAACTACGAACTCGACCTTTCAGACGACGCCAAAGCCGAGATTCAAAAAGGCGTAGATGCGAAAAATATCGTCGATACCAAAGGTATTACCTTCAGTGGCAACAGCGGCTCTCCTGTAACCAAAAAACTGGACGAAACGCTGGCAATTAAAGGCGACGATACAAATGTGGTTACCGAATCAGGTACAGACGGCATTACAGTCAAACTGAAAGACGAAATCACCGTTCAAACCGTCAATGCAGATAAACTCAAAGCGGGTGACAGTGTTCTGACCAATGATGGTTTGAACATTGCCAACGGTAACAATCCTGTATCCCTGACCAAGTCCGGTTTGAACAATGGCGGCAACAAGATCACCAAAGTTGCCAAAGGTGAAAATGAAGATGATGCTGTGAATTATGCACAGCTTAAAGAGCTGGCGGAAAAAGGTCTAACCTTTGATGCAGACGGCAACACTTCAACTTCAAGCAAAAAACTGGGTGAGCGAGTCGGCATTAAAGGCGGCAACAACATTACCACTTCTGCAGACAGCGACAATGTTACCGTCAAGCTGAATGATGACATTACGTTGAATAGTGTAACTGCCACCACCTTGAAAGCAGGCAACAGCGAACTGACCACTACCGGACTGACCACACCGCAAGTTACTGCGGGTGACAGCGTATTGGGCAACAACGGTCTGACGATTGCTAACGGTGCAACAAATGCTCCGGTATCCCTGACCAAATCCGGACTGGACAACGGCGGCAACAAAGTTACCAACGTAGCCAAAGGTACGGCGGATACCGACGC
>CAUVJL010000039.1:0-20791 GCA_963552075.1 uncultured Neisseria sp. | reverse complement strand
TACTGTCTGCGGCTTCGTCGCCTTGTCCTGATTTAAATTTAATCCACTATAAAAGAACTGTTTGATGTTTGGATGGGGTTGTAGGAAAAGGTCGTCTGAAAAACATTTTTCAGACGACCTTTTTGTGTCATGCGGATGAAAACGGCTTTAGCTGTTTTTCAATCCCAAAACGTCCTGCATATCATATAAACCTGTTTTGCCGTTGACCCAAACTGCGGCGCGGACGGCGCCGGCGGCAAAGGTCATGCGGCTGCTGGCTTTGTGGGTGATTTCGACGCGTTCGCCGTCGGTGGCGAAGAGGGCGGTGTGGTCGCCGACGATGTCGCCTGCGCGGACGGTGGCAAAGCCGATGGTGGACGGATCGCGCGGGCCGGTGTGGCCTTCGCGGCCGTAAACGGCGCATTGTTTGAGGTCGCGGCCGAGCGCGTCGGCGATGACTTCGCCCATGCGCAGGGCGGTGCCGCTGGGGGCGTCGACTTTGTGGCGGTGGTGGCCTTCGATGATTTCGATGTCGTAGCCTTCGTTGAGGACGCGGGCGATGGTGTCGAGGATGTGGAAGGTGAGGTTGACGCCGACGCTGAAGTTGGCGGCGAAGACGATACCTGTTTTTTCGCCTGCGGCTTGGATGGCGGCTTTGCCTGCGTCGTCGAAGCCGGTGGTGCCGATGATGATGTTGACACCTTTTTCAACGCATTTTTGCAGGTGTTTCAGGGTCGGCTCTGGGCGGGTAAAGTCGATGAGTACGTCGCTTTGGGCGAGGACGGCATCAACGTCGTCTGAAATGGCGATGCCGGTTTTGATGCCGGAGGCGAAACCTGCGTCCAAGCCTAAGACTTCGGAGCCTGAATGTTCGAGTGCGCCAGAGAGGACGGTGTCGGGATGGTTGTTGACGGCTTCAACCAGTACGCGCCCCATGCGGCCGTTGACGCCGGCGATGGCGATTTTCAATGCGCTCATGCGGTTTCCTTAATGATTATTGTGCAGTTTGGGCTGCTTTTTGTTCGGCTTGGAGGGTTTCGATGGATTTTTGGATGGCATCGCCTTCTGCGCGGACAAGGACGTCGTTTTCAAAATAAACGGTGAGGTTGCTGCGGTCTTTGATGATGCCGTTGCGGCTGGTATTGAAGGTGTAGTCCCAGCGGTCGGCATGGAATGCGTCGCGCAGCAGCGGGGTGCCGAGCAGGAGTTGGACTTGGTCGCGGCTCATGCCTGCTTGGAGGGAGACGACGGCGCGGGGATCAAGTTCGTTGCCTTGGATGACTTTGAGTTTGTAGGAGGGGAACAGGGAAACGCGTTCGGCGCTGCATGCGGAAAGTCCGATGAGGGCGGCGAGGGCAAGACAGAGGGGTTTGTTCACGGATATGCCTTTCTGTTCGAATTCGGGTGGAAGGGTATCATTGCTTGAATTTTTTGAAAAAGCAAACGATAATCATCTCTTTGATTATAATTTCAGCCGGCTATCGTTTGTATGCAAACAAAACTTGTGGTTTTATTGCAAACCGCTATGGCGTAATAGTGGGCAAGCGGGCTGAAATTGCGTATTATAGCGTCTATTACTTCACAGGGATATTGAATATTATGGAAAAATTCAGCAATATTGCGCAATTGAAAGACAGCGGTTTGAAGGTTACCGGTCCGCGTTTGAAAATCTTGGATTTGTTCGAGTCGCATGCTGAAGAGCATTTGAGTGCCGAAGATGTGTACCGTATTTTGCTGGAAGAGGGTGTGGAAATCGGCGTAGCGACGATTTACCGCGTGTTGACCCAGTTCGAGCAGGCAGGCATTTTGCAGCGCCACCATTTTGAAACCGGCAAGGCGGTTTACGAATTGGACAAAGGCGACCACCACGACCATATCGTCTGCGTGAAATGCGGCGAGGTAACGGAATTCCACAATACCGAAATCGAAGCCTTGCAAGACAAAATCGCGGAAGAAAACGGCTACCGCATCGTTGACCATGCGCTTTATATGTACGGCGTGTGCGGCGAATGCCAAGCGAAGAGCAAACGCTGATTCCCGTTTTAAAAGATGTTTGATGTTCAGACGACCTCGGATGAGAATTTGGGGTCGTCTGAAATTTTTTGCGGAACATGAACATCATGCCGCTGCAAATCAGAATAATATAGTGGATTAAATTTAAATCAGGACAAGGCGAGGTAACGTCGTACCGGTTTAAAGTGAATCCACTATACCTTAGGATTTTTAATGAGTATCCCCTTGCTTTACCCTAATGATTACACTTTCCCCGATCCGTTTTCCGCGCTGGAAGAACGCGACGGCTTGGTCGGTATCAGCCGCGATTTGGATACGGGACGGCTGCTGTCGGCGTATCGGCAGGGGATTTTCCCGTGGTTCAGCGAAGACGGCTGGTTTTTTTGGCATACCATAGATCCGCGTGCCGTCATCGTTCCTGAAAATCTGCATATCGGGCGTTCGTTGGCGAAAACCTTGCGCAACAAACCCTATCGGGTAACGGTCAACCAATGTTTCGAAACCGTCATTGCGCATTGCGCCGCCTTTCCGCGCCCCGGTCAGGACGGCACATGGATTGTTCCCGAATTCCAAGCCGCTTATACCGAGCTGCACCGCTTGGGGCACGCGCATTCGTTTGAATGTTTCTATCCCGATGAAACAGGTCGTCTGAAACTGGCGGGCGGCTTTTACGGCGTACAAATCGGACGGGTGTTTTACGGAGAATCCATGTTCGCCCTTGAGCCGGATGCCTCCAAAATCGCCTTCGCGCGAGCCGTCCCGTTTCTTGCCGGATTGGGCATCGAGTTGATTGACTGTCAGCAAGATACCCTGCATATGCATCGTTTCGGTTCGGAACCGATACCGTTCGCCGAATTTCAGACGACCTTGCAACGCTTGAACGCTTTGCCTTTGAAGGAAGCGTTGGGCGCACGGGTAGTGGGTGGAACGTTGGAATAGCGGCAAGATATATAGTGGATTAACTTTAAACCAGTACGGCGTTGCCTTGCCGTACTATCTGTACTGTCTGCGGCTTCGTCGCCTTGTCCTGATTTAAAGTTAATCCACTATAGAGTCGGCCTCGAGTCAGAAGCGAATAGCAAAAGGTCGTCTGAAAACTCAAAAATGAAGTTTTCAGACGACCTTTTTTAAAGATTACGCCTTACAAATCAAATTCAGCCACGACTGGCGCATGGTCGCTGGGGCGTTCTTGCGCGCGCGCGTCCAAATCGACATAAACGTCTTTCAACACGGCAGACAGAGCGGGGCTGATGAGCTGGTGGTCGATGCGCAGTCCGAGTTTGCGTTGGAACATTGCGCCGCGATAGTCAAACCAAGTGTAAAACGCGCCTTCGGGGTGGATTTGGCGCAGGCTGTCGGTCAAGCCTAAATCCAGCAGATTTTTGAACCACTGTCTCTCGATGGATGAGCAGTGGATTTTTTCATGCCATTTTTCGGGGGCGTAGCAGTCGGCATCGGCTGGCGCGATATTGAAGTCGCCGAGCAAGACCAGTTTTTCGTGGCGGGTCATTTCGTCGCGGACAAATTCAGTCAAAGCGGCAAACCATTGTTCTTTATATTGGAATTTCGGGCTGTCGAGGGCTTCGCCGTTGACGCAATAGACATTGATGACGCGCACGCCGTCGACGGTTGCGGCGATGACGCGGCGTTGCGGGTCGTCGGGCAGGGTAGGCAGGCCGACGTGTACGTCTTGCGGTTCGCTGCGGCTGATGATGGCGACGCCGTTGTAGGTTTTTTGTCCGCTCCAAACGCTGTGCCAACCCATCATTTGCAGGGCGGCGGCGGGAAATTTGTCTTGGTCTAGCTTGAGTTCTTGCAAGACGAGGACATCGGGCCGATGGTCGGCAAGCCAGTTTTGCACCTGCGGCAGGCGCACGTTGAGGGAATTGACGTTCCAAGTGGTGATTTTCATGCGGATTCCGTGTGTGAGGGTCGTCTGAAAAGCGGTTCGGGCTTTTCGGGCAAAATAAGGACAAAACAAAAGCGGTTCATGAAAACCGCTTTGTTGGGTAAACGGGACGCTATTGTAAC
Source organism: uncultured Neisseria sp. (assembly GCA_963552075.1). Lineage (GTDB taxonomy): Bacteria > Pseudomonadota > Gammaproteobacteria > Burkholderiales > Neisseriaceae > Neisseria. The sequence continues at coordinate 16,768 of CAUVJL010000039.1, read as the reverse complement.
ATCAGGGGATTTCGGCGGCTGCCGGTTTTGAAACAAAAATCCGTTTGAGGAAACAACGCTCAACAGCCCTTAGGCTGCTTTACGGTTTTCCAAATTGCGCAGCGTATCGAGGATGACGGCGGCTTCTTCGGATACCAGCCGGTATTCGATGATGCGGTGGTAGCGGGTGAAATCGATCAGACCTTCGGAGCGCAGGCGCACGAGGTGGTTGGAAACGGCGGTCGCAGGCTGTCCGAGCGCTTCGGATAATTCGGCAATGCTGCGTTCGCTGTCCATCAGCATGAACAAAATGGTCATGCGGTCGGGGTTGGCGATGAGTTTGAGAAGGGAAGAGAGACGTTTGGTTTCCATAGTGAGGCTTTCTTTATCAATAAGATTGGTTTTTAGGGGTTGAAATGGTAGGGCAAAATGAGTTTGATTCTTTTTGCGTTTATCCGTAAATTCAACCGTTTATATCGGGTAAGTATAAAGCAAGCAGCGTGAAAAAGGAGTATGTCCGTTAAAATTTATCGTAAATAATTGTTGTTTCGCCGGCTTTTGAGAAAGTAACCGAATCGGGTGAATATGTTTTTGGAATGTGGATAAAGGTTCTCATTTTATTTTTGTGTTTATAAAAACTAAAGAAACTATTTCTATACAAAGTGTTATCGGCGGTGTCGTATTTGGGAACTGTGTTGGGAGGTTGGAAATATTATTGGGGTCGTCTGAAAACAGAGGCAGGGAAGGGCTGTCGGGGAGTGTGATATTTTGCCGACACTTAAAGAGGTGTGGCGGATTGATATCACAGATTATTTTTGTAGCGGGATTGGGTTTTTGAAGATTTGCGCGTCGGTTTCGGATTAATTTATGATGAATGCTTGAGATTGAATAATCAGGAGATTTTTTGGATTTGGAAAGTGAAGGGATGGAAACGGTCAGGCAATGTCAGTCTGAAGAATGACTGATTCAAAAAATGATAAGCGGTGTAAATTTTATACAAATGGTATTTTTTATTGTAAATAATATAAATTGCGTTATAATCATAAAAAATTACATTAGCATTATAAATAAGCTAATACATTATAAAAAATAACATTTTTGCCGTCTGTATGGGGTATGGGGAGTGCTGTTCATGCAGGAGCGGCAGTATTTGCGGGAAAATATCATTTATGGATACCGACTTTCTGTCTTCGGGCGGTCTTGTGCTGACGGGCTGTGCAGCGGCATTTGTGCTGGCAACCTGCCTGTCTAAAAATACGCCTGTCAAACAATTTATCAGCCGTTTCGCCGTCAATGTCCGTGCGGATTGCAGCTTGGACGAATCTGTCTATCATGAGTTTCGCGGCTTGGATATTTATCGGGACGGGCAGCATGAACAGATTGATTATGTTTATGTGTCCTGTTTCGGGATTTTCGTGGTTGCCACGCCGAATTATCAGGGCAGGATTTGGGGCGACGACGGCAATGGGATGTGGACACAGAAGTTTCACAAAAGCAAGACGCTGTTCCCCAATCCTTTGTTGAAAAACCAGCAATACATTCGGATTTTGTCCGAGAAGCTCCACCTGCCGACGCGGGCGTTTTCTTCGGTGGTGGTTTTTCCGGGTAATTGCCAATTTCAAACCATGATGCCGGACAATGTTACGGAAGACTCTGATTTTGCGGAATATATTTCACAATATACAGAAGTCGTGCTGATGCCCGAAGAAGTTAAGCAAATCAGGGAAGTGCTGGAAGGCTATGAATTTGATTTGGTTTTCAACCGGCAGAGGTTTGAATCGCATGTATGAACAGGGTGGGGCGGTTTGGGCATAATCGGTTTTTATGTATTGCAGATTGCCCACTTTATAAACCTTCCCAAAAAAAACGTCGTCTGAATCGTTTTCAGACGACGTTTTTCTTCAGAGATTTTTAAGGTTCCGAGCGCCCTAAAATCATCGCGTCCCCGTAGCTGAAAAAACGGTATTCATGTTCGACCGCATGGCGGTACACTGCGCGGATGTGTTCCATGCCTGAAAACGCGCTGACGAGCATCAGGAGCGTGGATTTGGGCAGGTGGAAGTTGGTAATCAGGCGGTCGATGACGCGGAAGCGGTAGCCCGGCGTAATAAAAATATCGGTGTCGCCCTGTCCCGCTTTCAGACGACCTGTCTCGCGCGCGGCGGATTCGAGGGCGCGCATGGAAGTGGTGCCGACTGCCCAAACTTTGTTTCCGCGCGCATGGGCGGCTTCGATGGCAGCGACGGTTTCGGGCGGTACGTCAAACCATTCGCTGTGCATTTTGTGTTCTTCGATTTTGTTCACGCGCACGGGCTGGAACGTTCCCGCGCCGACGTGCAGGGTGACTTCCGCCGTTTCCACGCCTTTGGCTTTCAAACGACCTAAAAGCTCGTCTGTAAAATGCAAACCTGCCGTCGGCGCCGCGACCGCGCCCTGATGTTTGGCATAGACGGTTTGATAGCGCGTGTCGTCATCCGCGCCGGCAGCGCGTTCGATATAGGGTGGCAGCGGCAAATGACCGTTTTGCTCCAGCAGCTCGTAAACGGTTTGTTCGCCTTCAAAGCGCAGGCAGAACAGTTCGTCCGCACGCTCCACCATGACGGCACAAATATCGCCTTCAAAAATCAGCTTCGTGCCGGGTTTGGGCGATTTGGACGAGCGGATGTGCGCCAGCGCGGTGTGGTTGTCCAAAACGCGCTCTATCAAGGCTTCGATTTTGCCGCCGCTCTCTTTTTGCCCGAACAGCCGCGCTTTCATGACTTTGGTGTTGTTGAACACCAAAACGTCGCCCGCCTCAATATAATCAGGCAAATCGCCGAATACGCGGTCTTGCAGCGGCATATCGGGCAGCGCGACCAAAAGACGGCTGCTACCGCGCACTTCGGGCGGGTGCTGGGCAATTAATCGGTCGGGCAGAGTGAAATCGAAATCGGAAATGTCCATAATCTTATTTTGATGCTTACAAATTTTGTCAGGCGGTCATTATACGCACTTTGGCTTTTTTCAGACGACCTTTTCCCTTCATAAACCAACAAATTAGAATAAACACTCGTTGAAAAAATACGCATTCGGGCGAAATCTCCGAATTTGCCCGTTTTGTTCAAAAACCGCCTTTTTTCGAGATTTTGCTAGACATTTGTCGGCAAGTTCGGGAAAATAGTCAAATTCATTTACGGGGTTTCTGCTCCTGCGAATGCCCTTTATGCAACCCAATACCGTCCGGCTTGCGCCGTTGCCGCAGGCCGGTTGTTTTCTGAAATATCACGCAACAAACACGGCCGCTTCACGACATTTGGGCCGTATCGTAAAGGAACGAAAATGGATTTGCGCAAATTAAAAAAACTGATTGATTTAGTAGAAGAATCAGGTATCGCCGAAATCGAAGTGACCGAAGGCGAGGAAAAAGTCCGCATCACCCGCGCCACCGCCGCTCCGGCTCCCGTTTATGCAGCGCCCGCCCAAGTAGCGGTGCCTGCCCCTGCACCCGCCGCCGCGCCTGCCGCAGCAGCAGCCCCCGCTCCCGCAGCCCCAGCCGCCCGCGACCTGTCCAACGCGCAAAAATCGCCTATGGTCGGTACGTTCTACCGCGCGCCCGGCCCGAATGCCGCCGCCTTCGTCGAAGTTGGTCAGCAAGTCAAAGCCGGCGATACGCTGTGTATCATCGAAGCGATGAAGTTGATGAACGAAATCGAAGCCGAGAAATCCGGTACGGTTAAAGAGATTCTGGTGGAAAACGGTACGCCTGTGGAGTTTGGCGAGCCGCTCTTCATCATCGAATAATCCGTTTTCAGACGACCTTCCGGATTGCGGAGAGGTCGTCTGAAATGCTTTCCAACTCAGGATTTCCACCATGCGCCTGCTGTTAGCCACTTCCTGCCCTTCGCCGTATTCTTCACCATCGGCCGTCCGATTGCGGGCATCATCTGCCTGATTCTCCAATTCTCCTTAATCGGCTGGATTCCTGCCGCCATGTGGGCGGTGTACGCGTTAAGCCAATACAAGACCGATGAAAAAATCCGCAATGCGTTGGGCAAAAGGTAACAAGCAGGTCGTCTGAAACCACAGGAAAGGTCATCATGCTGAAAAAAGTATTAATCGCCAACCGAGGCGAAATCGCGCTGCGCGTCCTGCGTGCCTGCCGTGAAATGGGCATCGCCACCGTCGCCGTGCATTCCGAAGCCGACAAAGACAGTCTGCACGTCAAACTTGCCGACGAATCCGTGTGCATCGGCCCTGCCGCTTCCGCACAAAGCTATCTTAATATCCCTGCCATCATCGCCGCCGCAGAAGTTACCGGCGCGGATGCTATCCACCCGGGCTACGGCTTCCTTGCCGAAAACGCCAATTTTGCCGAACAGGTCGAACAATCCGGCTTCATCTTTATCGGCCCCAAAGCCGAAACCATCCGCTTGATGGGCGACAAGGTTTCCGCCAAACACGCGATGATTGAAGCGGGCGTGCCCTGTGTTCCCGGTTCGGACGGCGCCCTGTCCGACGATCCCGCCGAAATCCTCAAAACCGCCGACAAAGTCGGTTATCCCGTGATTATCAAAGCATCGGGTGGCGGCGGCGGACGCGGTATGCGCGTGGTCGAGAAAAAAGAAGACCTCATCAAATCTGTCGAAATGACCAAAGCCGAAGCAGGCGCGGCGTTCGGCAACCCGATGGTCTATATGGAACGCTACCTGCAACGCCCGCGCCACGTCGAAATCCAAGTGCTCGCCGACGAACACGGCAACGCCATCTACCTTGCCGAGCGCGATTGCTCCATGCAGCGCCGTCACCAAAAAGTCATCGAAGAAGCCCCCGCGCCCTTCATCGACGAAAAAGCCCGCGAAAAAATCGGCAAAGCCTGTACCGACGCCTGCAAACGCATCGGCTACCGTGGCGCAGGTACGTTTGAATTCCTGTATGAAAACGGCGAATTTTTCTTTATCGAAATGAACACCCGCGTCCAAGTCGAACACCCCGTTACCGAGCTGATTACCGGCGTGGACATCGTGCAGGAACAAATCCGCATTGCCGGCGGTCTGCCTTTGCAATACAAGCAAAAAGACATCCACATCGAAGGCCATGCTTTCGAGTGCCGCATCAATGCCGAAGACCCGTACAACTTCATCCCCAGCCCCGGTCTGATTGAAAGCTGCCACCTGCCCGGCGGCTTTGGTATCCGCGTGGACAGCCATATTTACCAAGGCTACCGCATCCCGCCGTACTACGACAGCCTGATCGGCAAAGTCTGCGTCATCGGTAAAACCCGCGAGCAGGCAATGGCAAAAATGCGCGTCGCCCTCGCCGAGCTTGCCGTAACCGGCATCAAAACCAATACCCCGTTGCACCGCGATTTGTTCAGCGACCCCGGTTTTGAAAAAGGCGGCGTCAGCATCCATTATCTGGAACACTGGCTGGAAGAACGCAAAGCCAAACAGGACAAATAAAACCGTCCCGCTTGGATAGTCGAAGGTCGTCTGAAAAACCATATGGCTTTCAGACGACCTTTTTTCAGACAAATTGAAACCTGATTTCGGGTGTACTCAGAGATTGCTGACAAGCCTATAATTATGACTGAGTAAGCCTGTCCGCCGCCATTTCACGCAAGAAAAAAACGTGTTCAGGCAGAAAAACGATTCAATCACACTGTTACGCCAATAGCCGAAACATACCGCAAACAACCAAAATTGCGTATTTGACCGCCATTTCCTAATTTCAGACGACCCCACCGAGAAAGCCCACCATGTCCTATCAACAAATCACCATCAACGTCAACGACGCCGTCGCCGAACGCCTCGCCGACGCCCTGATGGAACACGGCGCACTCTCCGCCGCCATCGAAGACGCCTACGCAGGCACCGAAAACGAACAAGCCATCTTCGGCGAACCCGGTATGCCGACCGAACAAATCTGGCAGCAAAGCAAAGTCATCGCCTTGTTCGGCGAAAACGACGATGCCGCAGCCATGATTCAAGCCGCCAGCCAAGCATGCGGACTGAAAGACTTGGCATACACCAGCGAAATTCTCGCCGACCAAGACTGGGTGCGCCTGACCCAAGCGCAGTTCGACCCCATCCAAATTTCCGAGCGCCTGTGGATTACCCCCTCTTGGCACGAAGCGCCCAACAGCAACGCCGTCAACCTCCAGCTCGACCCCGGCCTTGCCTTCGGTACCGGCAGCCATCCGACCACCCGCCTCTGCCTCAAGTGGCTGGACACACAACTCAAAGGCGGCGAAAGCGTCCTCGACTACGGCTGCGGCTCCGGCATCCTGACCATCGCAGCCCTCAAGCTCGGCGCAGGTTCTGCCGTCGGCGTCGATATTGACGAACAAGCCATCCGCGCCAGCAAGGACAACGCCGCACAAAACAACGTCGATGCACAGTTCTACCTGCCCGACGGTTTGCCGCAAGGGCAATTCGACATCGTCGTCGCCAACATCCTCGCCAACCCCCTTCGCATGCTCGGCGAAATGCTCGCCGCCCGCACCAAACAAGGCGGACGCATCGTGTTGTCCGGTTTGCTGGACGAGCAAGTCGAAGAACTCAGCGGCATTTACCGCCAATGGTTCGACATCGAACCCGCCGAAATCGACGAAGGCTGGGCAAGGCTCAGCGGCGTCAAACGCTGATAGCGATACGCTCAAACAAAAGGTCGTCTGAAAACCGATTCAGGTTTCAGACGACCTTTTTCATGCCAATCCTGTATTAATAATTGGTCGAACAGAACTGCTCACGCTTGTCCGCATCGGCGGCATAACACGTCAAGCCCATGCCCGCCGCGTTGCTGTTGCTCGCCTTCGCTCCCGGTTTTTTGTTCACTAAAACCTTGCCGTTTTTCCCGATTTCGACGGTTACGCCTTTACCGTTTTTCAGCTTCCATTTCAACACCTGCGCATCGGCATTCTGACACTTGTTGACCGTACAGCCGCCTTCAGCCGCGACATTACCGTTTTTATAAATCACACACTGCTGCTGGCTGTCGGTACAGGCCGCATAGGCAGCAACGGAAAAACAGGAAATCAGCGCGGCAAACAAAACAGGTTTCATGGTTTGGACTCCTTGAATGGTGATGATGGGTTTGCAATATCTCAAACTATACGCCTGTTTATATCGGCAAGCCATCGGCTATGACGGCTGGTTGCAATAGCATTGCCATTAAAGCATAATGTCATAATCGACACTGTTGTATGATAAAAGGAATAATAAATGAAGAAGTTGTTTTTGGCTGCCCTTGTTTCCGTCACATTGGCAGGCTGTTTTGGTAATAATTTCAGCTGGACCAATGCCCGACAAATCAGGCAGGGCATGAGTGAAAGAGAAGTGATTGCATTGATGGGCAAGCCGACCAGAATCCAACCTTCTCCGATAGGGCTGGTCTATATATGGGGACACCTCAATGCCGTCACCGGCTCCGTCAAGACGACATCAGTCATTGTCAATGATGGCGTTGTGGCTGCCGATCCTATCATTCTGGGTGATCGCAGCCTACCGCTCAATATTTATTGATGGTTTAAAAATAAGGATATAAACCGCCTGTTTGGGGCGGTTTTTGCATTTTCAGGTCGTCTGAATCGGTGTTTCTCTTTGGCAGAAGGGTTTGAACTTTGGGCATGTTCATCAAATATAGTGGATTCGATTTAAAAAAAGAGCCGCAAATCATTTTGCAGCTCTTTTTAATACCCGCCTTACCGCTTCAACTTCGCAAACGCATCCGCCATCGCCGAATTGGTCGGGGCGCGGTCGTTGCGTTGGTTTTTTCGGTCGCGGCGTTCCTGATGTCGAGTTTCAGACGACCTGTTGCCTTTGGCTGCGCCGCCTGGTTCGTCATCCAAACGCATGGTCAGCGCGATCCGTTTTCTGGCGGCATCGACTTCCAGCACTTTCACTTTCACCACGTCTCCGGCTTTCACCACTTCGCGCGGGTCTTGGACGAATTTATTGGACAGGGCGGAGATGTGCACCAAGCCGTCCTGATGGACGCCGATGTCCACGAACGCGCCGAAGTTGGCGACGTTGGAGACCACGCCTTCGAGTATCATGCCGACTTGCAAGTCGCTGATTTCGTGGATGCCTTCGGCGAATGAGGCCGTCTGAAACTCGCCGCGCGGGTCTCGGCCGGGTTTTTCCAGCTCGGACAGGATATCCAGAATGGTCGGCAAGCCGAAGCGTTCGTCGGTGAAGTCGGACGCTTTGATTTGCTTCACGCGCTCGCGGTTGCCGATGAGTTCGGCGGCGGTAATGCCTTGTTGCGCCAGCATTTTGGCGACGATGGGATAGGCTTCGGGGTGGACGGCGCTCGCGTCCAGCGGCTCTTTGCCGCCGTTAATCCGCAAAAATCCCGCCGCCTGCTCGAAGGTTTTTTCACCCAAACGCGGTACTTTCAGCAATTTTTTGCGGCTGTCGAATGCGCCGTTTTCATCGCGGTAGGCGACGATGTTTTGGGCAAGGGTTTGATTCAAACCGGAAATCCGCGCCAAGAGCGGAGCGGACGCGGTGTTCACGTCCACGCCGACGGCGTTCACGCAGTCTTCGACCACTGCGTCCAGCGATTTGGCGAGCTGGCTTTGGTTCACGTCGTGCTGATACTGCCCCACGCCGATGGATTTGGGGTCGATTTTGACCAGCTCGGCGAGCGGGTCTTGCAGCCTGCGGGCGATGGACACCGCGCCGCGCAGGGAAACGTCCAAGTCGGGAAACTCGCGCGCCGCCAGTTCGGATGCGGAATAAATTGACGCGCCGGCTTCGGAGACGACGATTTTGTGTAGCCCCATTTCCGGCATTCCGCGCACCAGTTCGCCCGCGATTTTGTCGGTTTCGCGGCTGGCGGTGCCGTTGCCGATAGCGATGAGTTTCACGCCGTGCTGCTTAATCAGGCGCGACAACGTTGCCAACATATTGTTTTCTTGGTGCAAATAGACGATGACGGTATCCAGCAGCTTGCCCGTGTCGTCCACCACGGCGCATTTCACGCCGTTACGGTAGCCGGGGTCGAGGCCCAAAGTGGTCAACCGTCCGGCGGGCGCAGCGAGCAGCAAGTCTTTGAGATTGCGGGCGAACACGGTAATCGCGTCGGTATCGGCGGCTTCTTTCAAACGATTTAGGGCTTCAAGTTCCAACGACAAAAAGATTTTCGCGCGCCAAGTCAGGCGCACGGTGTCGCGCAACCATTTGTGGCCGTCTAAAACCTTGAAACGGCGGGCGATGATTTGCTCGTATTCGCTTTGCTGCGTAATCGGCGTATCGTCGGGCTGGTATTTGAGCGCGATGTTCAAAATGCCTTCGTTGCGGCCACGCAAAACCGCCAGCGCGCGGTGGCTGGGCATGGCGCGAATAGGTTCGCGGTGGTCGAAATAATCGCTGAATTTTTCTCCTTCGGTTTCTTTACCTTCAACGACTTGCGCATGGATTTCGGCTTCGTTCCACAGCTTGTCGCGCAGCGTGCCGATGAGTTCCGCGTCTTCGGCAAACTGCTCCATCAGAATCGCGCGCGCGCCATCCAGCGCGGCTTTGGCGTCGGGGACGTTTTCGTTCAGGTAGCCCTGTGCGGCGGCTTCCACGTCTTGCGGCTGCTCGGCAAGCAACGCGTCCGCCAGCGGCTGCAAACCGTGTTCGCGAGCGATTTGCACTTTGGTGCGGCGTTTGGGCTTGTAGGGCAGGTACAGGTCTTCCAGCGCGGTTTTGTTGTCGGCGGCTTCGATTTGCGCCCTGAGGTCGTCTGAAAGCTTGCCTTGCTCTTCAATGCTTTTTAACACAACGGCTTTGCGCTCTTCCAACTCGCGCAGGTATTGCAGCCGCTCGGCAAGCTGGCGCAGCTGCGTGTCGTCCAGCCCGCCCGTGGCTTCCTTGCGGTAGCGGGCGATAAACGGCACGGTCGCGCCGTCGTCCAAAAGCTCGACGGCGGCGGTGATTTGGGCGGCAGTGGCGGAGAGTTCTTGAGAGAGGATTTGGGTGATGTTCATGAGGGTCCTTGTGTGAAGGGTGCAGACTGCCTGAATCTGATTATTGGCGATAGTTATTCAGGTTGTATGTATAGAAAAGGTCGTCTGAAACCCGCTATTATAGAGGATTAACATTGTTGGCGGGTTGGTGCTTAAGATTTTGGCAGCCCCCGCCATACTTGTTTTCAGACGACCTTTGGGTGACTAAGGTTGAACGGTTGGTGCTGTTGTTGCTTGGACTTTTTTTGCACCGAATGTGCCTGCCGAGTGTTCATGATCGTAGTAAACACCAGCAATTTCGGCGGCGGCAGGTCCGTAGAAACCGCCTTTGACTTCCAACATGTCTGGAGAGAAGGGTTTGGAACTGTTGTCGGTTGCGAAAGTGTTTCCCGTGATTTTGGCAGTAAATTCGCCGCCGATATTTCCTTTGAGTGTTTTTTCGCTGAAATCTGCCCAGAATTTATGCCCGCTTCCTTCATATACGGCAGAACCGCTCAAGGGCATATCCTTCGTGGCGTATCCTTGGACGAAATGCAGGTGTTTGTGTTCGGCAGGATCACGTCCGCTTTCTCTTAATTGCATTTCCAGATTATGGCAGTCTTCATCGCCGGATTCGCAGCCTTTTGCTGTCGGATAGTAATATTCGCCATGTATGGCGTATTTCAAATCTGTCATCACGGTTTTGCGGATGACTTGACCGTATTCATTGCTATTGGTTGTTTCTATTTCTCCGCCAAGCACTGCGTTGTCAGGAAATAATTTGATTTTTTCGCCATCAACAACCAAGGTGTATAGGTTATCGCTTTTTCCAATCTCTCTAGGGCCGGTGCCATAGTAATCTCTATAGGGAGGAACTTCATAGGTGCGCGGTTCATCGTATTCGACGGCAATGCTGCTGATTTCTTTGCTGATGTTTTCTGTTGGCTGGGCGGGGGCAGCAGGGGGGATGATAACGGGCGGCGTGGTGGGTTTGTCTTCCGGTTGAGGCTGGGTTTCTGCTGTGTTGTTTTCTTTGTTTTCAGACGACGTGTTTTGGGGTGGTTCGGCGGAATTGTTATCAGTCGTTGTATTGTCTGATGGCTCGGCAGGTTTGCTTTCTGCGGGTTTGCTTCCGTTTTCGGGTACGGTCGGGGTTGGGTTTGTTGAGGGCGTTTGTCCGCTGCTGCCGCAAGCTGATAAAGCCAAGGCAATGATTAGGGCGGGGCATACGCGTGTGAACAATGAATTCATTATTGTCTCCTATTAAGATGGTTTCCGCATGTAAGAAAAGTTGCGGGAATGATTATATCTTTTCAATATTATTTTGCTAAGTGGGTAGGTCGCGGGATAACTTGTGATGAAGGCGCACAAGATGCCTCCAAGGTCGTCTGAACGTCCTTTCAGACGACCCCTTCCTACATTTTCAGCTAAAATACGCGCCATTAAAGGACAAAGCCATGATGACGCCCGAAACCCAGAAACAGCTCAAAATCACCGACGTTTCCGCCAAGAAGCTCGACAAACTCAACCTCAACACCGCATGGGATTTGGTTTTGCATTTGCCGCTGCGTTATGAGGACGAGACGCATATCATGCCGATTAAGGATGCGCCGATTGGCGTACCGTGTCAGGTTGAGGGCGAGGTCATCCATCAGGAAGTAACGTTCAAACCGCGCAAGCAGCTGATTGTCCAAATCGCCGACGATTCCGGCAGCGTCCTTTTTCTGCGCTTCATCCACTTTTACGCCAGCCATCAGAAACAGATGGCGGTCGGCAAACGCATCCGTGCCGTGGGTGAAATCAAACACGGGTTTCACGGCGACGAGATGATTCATCCCAAAATCCGCGATGCCGAGGGCAGCGGTTTGGCGGAAAGCCTCACGCCTGTTTATCCGACCGTAAACGGCTTGAACCAGCCCACTTTGCGCCGCATCATCCAGACGGCGTTAGACGTTACGCCGCTGCACGACACGCTGCCCGATGCCTTATTGGGTCGTCTGAAACTGCCGCACCTCGCCGAAAGCCTGCGCCTTTTGCATTCGCCGCCTCCGAGTTTCACCATCCACCAGCTTTCCGACGGCGCGTTGCCAGCATGGCAGCGGCTCAAATTCGACGAACTTTTGGCGCAACAGCTTTCCATGCGGCTGGCGCGGCAGAAGCGCGTCAGCGGTACGGCGGCGGCATTGGGCGGCGACGGCACATTGACCCAAGCCCTGCGCCACGCCTTGCCGTTTGCCCTGACCGATGCGCAAGAAAGAGTCGTGTCCGAAATCCGCCGCGACATGGCGCAAACCCACCCCATGCACCGCCTGCTTCAAGGCGATGTCGGCAGCGGCAAAACCATCGTCGCCGCCTTGTCCGCGCTGACCGCCATCGAATCCGGCGCGCAGGCGGCTGTGATGGCGCCGACCGAAATCCTTGCCGAACAGCATTTCATCAAGTTCAAACAATGGCTCGAACCTTTAGGACTCGAAGTCGTCTGGCTCTCCGGCAGCCAGCGCAAAAAAGCCAAAGACGAAGCCAAAGCCAAACTCGCCGAAGGTACCGTCAAAATCGCCGTCGGCACGCACGCCCTGTTTTCAGACGACGTCGAGTTCCAAAATCTGGGCTTGGTGATTGTGGACGAACAACACCGCTTCGGCGTCGCCCAACGCCTCGCCCTTAAAAACAAAGGGCGCGACGTCCATCAATTGATGATGTCCGCCACGCCCATCCCGCGCACGCTCGCCATGAGTTTCTTTGCCGACTTGGACGTGTCCGTCATCGACGAATTGCCGCCCGGGCGCACCCCGATTAAAACCCGCCTCGTCAACAACGTCCGCCGCGCCGAAGTCGAAGGCTTCGTCCTCAACATCTGCCGCAAAGGGCAGCAGGCATACTGGGTCTGCCCGCTGATTGAAGAAAGCGAAACCCTGCAACTGCAAACCGCCACTGAAACCTTAGCCCAGCTTCAGACGGCCTTGCCCGAACTCAACATCGGCTTGGTACACGGGCGCATGAAGGCTGCCGAAAAAGCCGAAGTCATGGCGGAATTTGCCGCAGGCCGTCTGAACGTCTTGGTTGCCACCACCGTCATTGAAGTCGGCGTAGATGTGCCCAACGCCGCCCTGATGGTCATCGAACACGCCGAGCGCATGGGCTTGGCGCAGCTTCATCAATTACGCGGGCGGGTAGGGCGTGGCGCGGCAGAAAGCGTGTGCGTCCTCCTGTTTGCCGAGCCCTTGAGCGAACTCGCCAAAGCGCGGCTGAAAGTCATCTACGAACACACGGACGGCTTCGAAATCGCCCGCCAAGACCTCAACATCCGCGGCCCCGGCGAATTTCTCGGCGCACGCCAAAGCGGCGTCCCCATGCTGCGTTTCGCCAACCTCGAAGAAGACCTGCACCTCTTGGAACAAGCGCGCGAAATCGCCCCGATGCTGATTGAACAAAACCCCGAAATCGTCGAAGCGCATCTGGCAAGGTGGCTTGCCAGCAGGGAAGGATATTTGGGCGTGTGAGGTCGTCTGAAAAGGCTTCGCCTGCGGATAGAGTGGATTAACTTTAAACCGGTACGGCGTTGCCTCGCCTTAGCTCAAAGAGAACGATTCTCTAAGGTGCTGAAGCACCAAGTGAATCGGTTCCGTACTATCTGTACTGTCTGCGGCTTCGTCGCCTTGTCCTGATTTTTGTTAATCCACTATAATGAACAAGGGACGCATGATTGCGCCCCTTGTTGTGTATTTGAAGGAAAGTGTGATGGTTCAACACAAAAAGGTCGTCTGAAATCTTTTTCAGACGACCTTTCTGGTTTTATGGGAAACCGGCTTTATTTTGCGCCGAAATTGGGTTGCAGCAGGGCGCAGGGTTGGCGTTCCCTGCGGCTGCGGCGGCTGCGTCCGGCGATGGTGCCGCAGGCGGCGCCGGGATCGGTTTTGTCGGCTTTTGGGGATTTGTCGCCGCGCTCGTTACGGTCATTGCGTTCGCTGCGGTTGTTCCGTTCGGAACGGTTTCTGTCGCTGCCGCGGCTGCGGGTTGGGGCGGCTTGGGTGTCTGCGGCGGCATCGCCGTCGGCGTCACTTCCCCACCAGTTCGGTTCGAAACCTTCGATGCGTTCGACTGCCAAGTCGTTGCCGGTCAGCTCCTTGATGGCTTCAAACATTTTCTGCTCGGTTTTGTCCATCAGGGAAATGGCGACGCCGTCCGCGCCCGCCCTGCCGGTGCGTCCGATGCGGTGGACGTAGTCTTCGGGCTGGGTCGGCAGTTCGTAGTTGATGACGAAGGGCAGCTCGGCGATATCCAAACCGCGTGCGGCGACGTCGGTGGCGACGAGGACGCGCAGGCTGCCTTCTTTGAAGGCGTTGAGGGTTTCGAGGCGGCTTTGCTGGGATTTGTCGCCGTGGATGGATTGGGCGGCAAGGTTGCGGCGCACGAGGTCGCGGGTGACTTGGTCGACGCTTTGTTTGGTTTTGCAGAATACGATGACTTGGTTCATTTGCAAATCGACAATCAGCCGCTCTAAAAGATTGCGTTTTTTGAGAACGTCAACGGCGATGATGTGTTGCTCGACATTGGCGCTGGTGGTGTTTTGCGCGGCGACTTCGACGATTTCGGGCGCGTTCATGAAATCTTTGGCGAGCTTGCGGATGGGGGGCGCGAAGGTTGCGGAAAAGAGCAGGGTTTGGCGTGGTTTGGGCAGCATCTGCATGATTTTGCGGATGTCGTCGATGAAACCCATATCGAGCATACGGTCGGCTTCGTCGAGGACGACGATTTCGACTTTGTTGAGGTTGATGTTTTTCTGTTTGACGTGGTCAAGCAGCCTGCCGACGGTGGCGACGACGATTTCGCAGCCGGCGCGCAGGTCGGCGGTTTGTTTGTCCATGTTGACGCCGCCGAAGAGGACGGTGTGCCGCAACGGCAGGTTTTTGATGTAACCCTGCACGTTTTGGTCAATTTGGTCGGCAAGTTCGCGCGTCGGGGTCAATACGAGCATACGCACGGGGTGCATCGCGGGCGAGGTGCTGGAAGTGGCGTAGCGTTTGAGGCGTTCCAAGCTGGGCAGCATAAAGGCGGCGGTTTTGCCTGTGCCGGTTTGGGCGGCGGCGAGCAAGTCGTGGCCGGCGAGTGCTTTGGGGATGGCGGCGGCTTGGATGGGCGTCGGGTTTTCGTAACCTTGTTCGGTCAGCGCGGAAACGATTTCGCTGCCAAGCCCGAGTGAGGCGAATGGATTCATGGCGGTATCTTTCTGTCCGGACGGGATGCGGAATGCCGCATGGGGTCGTCTGAAACGGGAGGATGTTTTGATAGTGTGTTTGATAGGATGCCGCCGGCAAAGTGTGCGGCCGGTTTACGGCAAACCGCAGAAGGGGGGATGTGGTCTCTGCGGTATGGAAAGGTAAGCGGGATTATGCCATAAAACCCTTGCGCCGCCCAACGGCAGGCGGTCGGGGCATGGTTGTTCGACTGCGTTGCCGAGTCGGCAAGGGGATTTTTTACATTGCCATGCCGGCGGCGTTTATGTCCCTTAAATTTTTGAAACCGCTTATCATTTTCTGACGGCATTTACTGTCATAGTTCAAACTTATCGAAAACTTTCATATGTAAATGAAACTAAATCGTACTAATGGGACTCTGTTTTGAGACAGACGCAAATTTGCGCTGTAAACCATCAATCACAATAGGAATATACGACATGAAAACTTTATTGATCGCCGTTGCCGCTGCAAGCCTGATGCTGGGTGCCTGCTCTAGCAGCAAAACTACTGAAGAAGCTAAAACCCCTAGCGTAAGCGTTGAAGAGGCAATCGCTCAATGTCAACAAGCTTCCGGTGCAAACCAAGACCGCGCCGTGTTCGATGCATGTATGAAAGACAAAGGCTACCAACGCAGCGCCGCTGAAGGCGCAGCCGCTGCCGCTGCTTCTGCACCTGCCGCACAATAAGCACAGCTAGGAATTATTGATGTATCACCCGATCTGTTCGGGGTCATACATCAACAATTTCTCGCCATGCTTGTTCCGCCTGATTCCATTCACTCCCGGAAGGTAGGGCGGGCGCAAACGGAAAGGTCGTCTGAAAATTGTTTTCAGACGACCTTTCCGTTTGTTTTATCCGACGGATTCGGTTATTACAAGGCGCGGTCGAAATACAGCGGCACACCCGATGCTTCGCTCATGCGCAGCAGGTAGTCCATAACCTTCTGCGGCCACTCGACACCGCGCACGACGGTCAGGTTGCGCAATATCGGGAACACCAATATGTCTTCCATGCCGATTTCGCCGTTCAAGCCTGCGCCGCCTTCTGTCATCAGCGTTTCCAGTTCCGCCAAATCCCCGTTCAGCCGTTGCACATACTGACCGGTTTTCTCCAAATTGGCGGCGAAGCTGCCGATGCTTTTCTCTTTTTTGTCCGTGAAATATTTTACCGCTTCCGGCGTTTCAAATTCGGGCAGCTCGAGTTTGATCACGCGCGGCTGGACGAGTTTCAGGTTGTATTCGCCCACTTTGTCCAGCCATGACTGGATTTCGGGGCGGGTTTCATCTTTCAGACGACCCTCGCGGTCAAGATAGCGGACAACGTCCAAACTCTCGCCCATAAACGAACCGTCTTCTTTTTGCAGGATGGGCACTTGTTTTGCGCCGATCATGCCGATCGGCGTTGCCTCGTCGTCGTTTGCCAGCACGACTTCTTCAACGTCCGCGCCAAACAGCCCAGCCGCCATCCGCGCACGCACGCAAAACGGGCAATGGTCGTAAATATACAGCTTCATCGGATACTCCTTTTCATGTTCATCAAACGGACGAACCATATCATTTAAGGTCGTCTGAAACAACCCGCTTACAGACAATATAGTGGATTAACTTTAAATCAGGACAAGGCGACGAAGCCGCAGACAGTA
>CAUVJL010000038.1:0-21115 GCA_963552075.1 uncultured Neisseria sp. | reverse complement strand
GAGAAGGTGTGGGCGAATATTAAGCGGTATCTGCGAACCGTATTGTCTGATTACGTCCGATTTGACGATGCGCTACTGTCCTATTTTAATTTTAATTGACTATAATACAGCATATTTGATTGAAAATGCTAGGTTTATTGACGAGGGCTGTTTTTTTCAGTCAAAGAAACCAGTGCATCAGTTGGTTAAAAGGTTGTCTGAAAACCTGATTGGGCGTTTTCAGACGACCTTTGCTTTGCCGGTAACGGTTCGGGCTGTTTACGGACGGTTGGCTGCGATATGGTAGCGCGTTTCAAATGCGGCTTCTTCTCCTGCGTCCAGTTTGATTAACCCTAAGCCGTTGTTGAAACAGTCGGGTGCGCCGCTGAGGTTTTCGATGGCGATGGTGTCGCGGGTCGATGGGGTGAAGATTTGCAGGTAGGGATAGGATGCGTCGGGGTAAATGCTCAGGGTCAGCCCGTTGCCTGAAAGCGTGCAGGCGGCGGGTTTGCTGCGTGCCAAGACAAAGCTGTTGTCCAATTCGATGCCTGCCAGGCTTGAGGTCGTCTGAAAACGGGTGTCGTCGATCATGCTGCCGTCGGGAACCAAATCGGCATCGAAGCCCAAACGTTTGCTGCTGTCGATTTCCAGTGACCAATCGTCGGTTTTGCCGCCGAGTGTGAAATAGGGGTGCCAGCCGTCTGCGAGCGGCATGGCGGTTGCGCCTTGGTTGCGGACGGTAGAGCGGATGCTTAAGCCGTCTGCGCTGAGGCGGTAGCGGACGGTCAGGCTGAAGGGGAAGGGATAGCCGCTGTCGTCTTGTGCGTAATCTGCGCGGATTTCGACTTCGGCGGATTGGTCGTCGGCATGGCTGTTGACGAGGGCAAACTCGCGGTCATACATTAAACCGTGTGCCGCGTGTTCGGCGAGTTTGAATTTGCCGCACTGATACGCTTTGCCGTCAAAGCTGTATTTGCCGTGGCGCAGGCGGCAGGCGTACGGGCTGAGCTTGCCGCTGCGGAACCATTCGGTCAGGCTCTCGCGGGCGTGTTGCGGGGTGTCGTAGGCTTTGACGATGTTGAACCATGTGCCGTTGGGGCGGCGGATTTCGTAGCGGTTGAGCAGCCCGCCGTAAAGATAAATTTCCGCACACAAATCGGCTGAGGCGAGCAGCAGGCGGTCGTTGTTGGTTTTGAGTGTGAACATGAAGCGGCTCCTGATGGTGGTTGAGGCAGGGTGTATAAAAGGTCGTCTGAAAAGTTTTCAGACGACCTTTTGAGATTTTACTCTTTAACTAAAGGACCTGATGTTTCTCCGTGTCCGGCGGCGGTGCGCACCAGTTGGAGAAATTCGGACTTCAGGCCGAACGGGTCATCGCCTTGGACTTTTTGTGCCATGTTTTCGATGTCTCTCCAACTGAGTTTGCCGTTGTATTCGCCGCCGCGCAGGGCTTGGGCATAGGAAGCGGCGGCAAGGGCGAGCAGGGTGTCTTTGTCGGCTTGGTCAAGCGGTTTGCTGCCGACGGGGACGGCTTGCTGCATCAATTGGCTGTCTTTTTGTCCGGGCAGTTTGTAGCGCACTTTGACAAAGGCGTATTCGTTTTTGCTGCCTTTGGCGGTCGGGGCTTTTTGATAGCGTGATTCTTCAAGCCAGCCTTGTTTGCCCTGCGGGATGATTTCATAGAGGGCGGTCACGCTGTGGCCTGCGCCGATGTCGCCCGCATCTACTTTGTCGTTGTTGAAGTCTTCATTACGCAGGGTGCGGTTGGTATAGCCGACCAAGCGGTATTCTTTGACGGTGGCGGGGTTGAATTCGACTTGGATTTTGACATCCTGCGCTACGGTGGCGAGTGTGGAGGTCAGCTGCTGTTGCAGGACTTTTTTCGCTTCTTTTTCGTTGTCAATGTAGCTGTAATTGCCGTCGCCTGCATCGGCAATTTGTTCCATCATGTCTTCGTTGTAATTGTCCGTACCAAAGCCTAGCGTGCTGAGTGAAATACCGGTTTTTCGTTTTTCGGCAACCATGGATTTGAGCGTTTCGGTATCAGATACGCCAACGTTAAAGTCGCCATCGGTTGCCAGCAGGATACGGTTGATGCCGTTGGGTACAAAGGCTTTTTTCGCTTCTTCGTAGGCCATGCGTAAAGCGGATTCGCCCGAAGTCGAACCTTCGGCTTTCAGTTTGTCGATGGCTTTCAGGATGGTTTCTTTATCTGAACCTGATGTGGGCGGAAGCACCAGCTCTTCGCCTGATGAATAGGTAATCAGGGTAACTTTGTCCTGCGGGCGTAATTGTTGGGTCAAGATACGCAACGTTTTTTGAACCAACGGAAGTTTATTTTCTGCAGCCATACTGCCGGATACGTCCACGAGGAACACAAGATTGGCGGGCGGCAGATCTTTCTTTGCCGTATCTTGTGCTTGAATGCCGATTTTGATCAGCTTGGCTTCCGGTTGCCATGGAGAATCAATGGTTTCAGTGTGAACGGCAAAGGGACGGCCGTCAGTAGGCAGTGGATAGTTGTAAGGGAAATAATTGACGATTTCCTCAATGCGCACGGCATCTTTGGGCGGCTGTTTGCCGCTGTTCAGAAATCGGCGGACGTTGGCGTAGCTGCCGGTATCGACATCGATGCTGAATGTGGAAACAGGTTCTTGAGCAACGGATTTGACCGGTTGGTCGGGTTGGTCTTGGTAGCGTTCGGTGTTTTGAGCATTGACAGCAGGTGTTTTAACCTTCTGTATGGCAACAATTTGGCTTTCCTTGAATCCTAGAGAGGGACCAAAAGAGGGATTCGAGTATTCTTTTGAGTCAGAACATGCTGTCAAAGCTGCCAAAGTGAGTATGGAAATGGTTTTCAGGAAGAAACGGGGCATGATTTAAGCTCCTGGGAAATATCGCATGCTGATTATTAAAAGTGTTGATGGCAGTGTATTGGCAGAGTTAACGCTGGTGCTGAGTCACTTTTTTTGAATTTTAATGTATGAATAGTGGGTTAAGTTTAAATCAGGACAAGGCGGAGCAATGCGGTACTGGTTTAAACTTAACCCACTATGTTTATGACTTGTGCAAGATTTTGTCGGGCTGAGACGATTTTGTAAAGGCCTCAGCCCCGATTTATCTTACATTAACTTTTCTTCCGCCGGCGTTCGCCCGGCAGCAGCATATCCGCCCATTTGATGATGTTGGCGACTTCGGCGGGGTTGAGTTCATAGAACTGTCCGCGTTTGAGGCGGTTGGGTAGGCCGATGGGGCCGAAGCCGACGCGCACGAGGCGGCTGACGGTGAGGCCTTGGCTTTCGAATATGCGGCGCACTTCGCGGTTGCGGCCTTCTTTAATCACGACGTTGTACCATTTGTTTGCACCTTCGCCGCCTTGTTCGTAGATGCGTTCGACTTTTGCCAAGCCGTCTTCGAGCATCACGCCTTCTTCGGTGAGGCTGCGCATTTGTTCGGTGGTCAGCCCGCCCAGTACGCGCACGGCGTATTCGCGTTCGACTTCGAAGCTGGGGTGGGCGAAACGTTGGACGAGTTCGCCGGAGGTGGTCAGGATGAGCAGGCCGCTGGTGTTGATGTCCAAGCGTCCGATGGCGACCCAGCGGCTGCTGGCGGCCTGCGGCAGGCGGTCGAAGATGCTGACGCGGCCTTGCGGATCGTCGCGGGAAACGATTTCGCCTTCTTGTTTGTAATACAGGATGATGCGCGGCAGGCGGTCGGCCCATTTGAGTTTGATGATGCTGCCTTTAACGGTAACGTGGTCGTCGGGAGTGACTTTGTCGCCCAATTGCGCGGTTTTGCCGTTGACGGTTACCCAGCCGTTGTTGATCCATTCTTCCATTTCGCGGCGCGAGCCGACGCCGGACGCGGCAAGCACTTTTTGCAGGCGTTCGGGTTCCATGCGCGACAGGTCGCTGCGGCGTTCTTTCAAATCGCGCGCGCGTTCCATGATTTTTTGGTTGGGATTGCGGACGACGAGTTTTCTGGCTTTGGCGGCGCGCTGTTTGGGGGCGTTTTGCGGCTTGAGGTCGTCTGAAACTTTTTGTCCGTAAGGTTTGGAAGCGGTTTTGCGCGTTTCGTCTTTAGGACGGGCTTTGCTTTTGAAAGGTTTGGCGGTTTTCTTGGCAGACGGGGCTGCGCCGTCGCGCCATTGGCGTTTGCTGGTGGGTTGCTTGGACATGGGGTTCTCCTAACGCGTTTCCTGATGATCGGAACGGTTCTTCTGCGGCGGTGGCGGCAGGATAAGTTACGGATAAAAGGCCGTCTGAAAACGAATGAAACGAGTTTTGTTAAAACGTTTTTATATTTCAGACGACCTTTTGCGGGAGTCGGGATTTTAACCTATCGGCTTGAAGCTGTGGGAAGTTTAAGGCGACAGCCGCTCGCGTATCCAGTTGCCGTCAACCAAACGGTATTGGATGCGGTCGTGCAGGCGGCTGGGGCGGCCCTGCCAGAATTCGATGCGGTCGGGGATGACGAGATAGCCGCCCCAATGCGGCGGACGCGGGACGTGCAGCGGGTGTTTCGCGCCTACGGCAGCGGCTTTGGCAACCAACATCGCTTTGCTCGACAACACTTCGCTTTGCGCGCTTGCCCATGCGCCGATGCGGCTGGTGTAGGGGCGGCTGTCGAAATATTCGTCCGAAGCGGCGGCATCCAGTTTTTCGATGCGTCCTTCAACGCGCACCTGCCGCTCCAGTTCCGGCCAGAAAAACGTCATGGCGGCAAACGGATGCGCGTCAAACGAACGTCCTTTGCGGCTTAAGTAATTGCTGAAAAACACAAATCCCTGCGGATTGACTTCTTTCAGCAGCACCACGCGGCTGTTCGGCCTGCCGTCTTCGCCCACGGAAGCCACGTTGACGGCGGTCGGCTCGTTGACTTGCGAATGAATCGCCTCGTTCAGCCATTGCTCGAACTGGACAATCGGGTCGGCACGGCATTCCGATTCCGACAGTTCACGCTTGCTGTAATCTTCGCGGATATTGTGCAAATCCATGATGTCCTCCGATATTCACGTTTGTTTGAATGAATCATACCCCGTTTTTTCAGACGACTCCAACGATAGGGAGGGGGAATATGTGTATAATCCGCGTCAAATCAAATGAAACGGAAAAAAATCATGCAAACCGAAGTCGAACTGAAAATCCTCAATCCGAAAATGGCGGACAAACTGCCCGCCTACGCTACGCCGGGTTCTGCCGGACTCGACCTACGCGCCTGTTTGGACGAAGCCGTGACCCTGCAACCGGGCGACACTTATCTCGTTCCGACCGGTCTGGCGGTTCACCTTGCCAATCCCGACTACGCCGCCGTTTTGCTGCCGCGTTCCGGTCTGGGACACAAACACGGCATCGTCTTGGGCAACTTGGTCGGACTGATTGACTCGGACTATCAGGGCGAACTCAAAGTCTCCGTGTGGAACAGGGGCAAAGAAGCGTTTACCATCGAACCGATGGAACGCATCGCGCAAATGGTGATTGTCCCCATCATTCAAGCCTCGTTTAAAGTCGTGGACGAATTTGCCGCCAGCGAACGCGGCGAAGGCGGCTTCGGCAGCACGGGCAAGGCGTAAACCGCCTGTTCAAATACAAAGGTCGTCTGAATTTGAGCTGTGTAGAGAATAACCGCGTTGTTTACAGAACCCGGTCTACACGGAGCGCCTGAATAGGCACTTATTGAATGCCCGAGATTTAGGGGTACTTCAGGATTCAGACGACCTTTTCTTCTTCCTCGTTCCAAAAATCATAAAAATTAAACCATTGCAGCGGATTTTGCGCGCATTCTTGCGCTAGGATATCGGCGAAGCCCTGCATGGCGGCGGTAACGGCGGCTTCGCGGTTGCCGCGCTTCCAGTCGGAAGTGTCGGTGAAGCGGCGCAGTTTCAAATGGTAGCGGCCGTTTTGTTTGACGCAAAACAGCGTGTTCACCTGCGTTTTCAAGAGCGCCGCCAAGAGCCATGCGCCTTGCGGCATGGGGGCAGTATGACCTAGGAAATGGATGTCGGCGGTTTTCTCGCCGCGCACGGGGACGCGGTCGGCGGCAATGGCTATCCATTCGCCGTCTTCGATGCGGCGGTTCAGCTCCATCATCAGGGTGGGATCCAAATCTGTAACCTGAATCAGGCGGATGTGTTCCGCGCCCGCTTTTTGCAAGGCTTCGTTGAACGCCTGCGCGTGTTTGCTGTGTACCAACACATTGAGCCTGAAGCCTTTATGGTGCGACACCAGCGCGCGGCAGACTTCGGTGTTGCCCAAGTGCGAGCAGGCAAAAATCTGCCCCCGAACCGAATCGCTGATTTGCGCATAAACGCCGTCCGGGTCTTCGAGTACCAAATCCTCATAACGGATTTTGCGCTGCCACACGGCAAAACGGTCGCATATTGCCTCGCCGAACGCGATAAATTGTTTGAATACGCTGTGTTTCGGTAAAACGGTATCGGGATAGGTCGTCTGAAGACGGGTTTGATACCGCAGGATATGGCGGCGCGGCTTGGGCGCGGTGGCGTAGAAATACAGTACCACAAACCAGATGCACGGCCTCATCAGGAAGGCGGGCAGATAGCGCACCATCAGCGTGGTCAGGGCGAGAAACAGGCGGCTGCCGCGTTCGGGCTGCGCTGCCCAGTGGTTTTGCGTGTTGTCGGTCATGGTTTCAGACGGCCTTTCCCGAATAGAGCGTCCACACGCCGCCGCAACATCCCTAAAAACAGCCGCGTGTGCATTTTGCTGATGCGTACGTTGTCGGCGAAGGCGTTGAAGTGGGACACGCCGTCGGCGGCGTATTGCACGGGCGTTTTAATCCAAACCGGCTTGACGCCGCGCCAGTACAGGCGGATGAGGATTTCCGTGTCGAAATCCATGCGGTCGCCCACGGTTTCTTCGCGGACGACCGAAAGAGCAGGGGCGAGCGGGTACAGGCGGAAGCCGCACATGCCGTCTTTGATGTCGCACGACCAAGTGTGCAGCATGTTCCAGAAGTCGGTAATCTTGCGCCCGTATAGCCGCGCTTTGGGCGCGTCGCCGCCGTATTGCGGCCAGCCGCAGACGACGGCTTCGGGGTTTTGTTCCGCCGCTGCCAAGAGTTTGGGTGTGTCGTCCAGATGGTGCTGCCCGTCGGCATCGACCTGCAAAACATGGCTGTAACCGTGTTCTTCGGCGTATTTCAAACCGGTTTTGACCGCCGCGCCTTTGCCACCGTTGATGGGGCGGTAAAGGACGTGGATGCCGTCTGAAACCAATGCCTGCAATACGGGTTTGCATTCTTCGCGCGAACCGTCGTCCACGATCAATACGTCCAAACCGAAGCCG
The DNA here is from genome assembly GCA_963552075.1 of uncultured Neisseria sp. Lineage (GTDB taxonomy): Bacteria > Pseudomonadota > Gammaproteobacteria > Burkholderiales > Neisseriaceae > Neisseria. The sequence continues at coordinate 13,829 of CAUVJL010000038.1, read as the reverse complement.
TGCATGGTCTGTGCGACGCGGGCGATGGTGGCGGGGTGGTTGTAGTGGGGGATTAACACTAGGGTTTTCATGGGGATACCGTTTTTCAGACGACCTTCTCGCAGCGCAAGATGCTGTGTCCGCGTCCGATGCCGTCTGAAATTTCCGCCACTTTCAATCCGGCGTTTTCAACGCAGCGTATCAGGTCTTCGGAATGGAAGATTTTGCTGTTGCCGTTGGCCATGGCGGTGAAATACAGGCTGGTCATGGTCAGGCAGTAGGCGGCGGTTTCGTATTGCTGCCTGTCCCAGCAGGGTTCCATGATGTAGAGGCTGGTGTGGCTGCCCATAGAAGCGGAGGCGCGGCGCAGGATGCAGGTGACTTGTTCTTCGCTGAAACAGTCTAAAAACTGGCTCATCCAAATCGCGTCGAAACCTGTCGGGAAGGGGACTTCGGGGTCGAGCAGGTTGGCGGGGTGGGCATGGATGCGTTTCGCGCCGGTTTTGCCTTTGGTCGCTTCGCGCATCAGGGCGATTTGTTGCGGCAAATCCATGATGGTGACTTCGACTTCGGCGTTGTAGCCGACGCATTGTTCCGCCCAGCGGCCGGTGTTGCCGCCGACATCGAGCAGCTTTTTAACCGGTTTGGCGAACACGGTTTTCAAGGCTTCGGCAAAGGAATTGTCGGAATAATAGTGGTCGAAGACGAACCATTTTTCCTGCGCGACGCCCGGCAGCGACGACAGGCCTTCGTAAATCGTCGGCCAGCCGCCGAAAACTTTCAGTCCTTCGGGTTTGCCCGTTTGCAGGGTTTTTTCCAGGTCAAACATGCCTTGGTAACAGATTTCCTGCGTGAAATCCATGTTCACGCGCGCCATTTTGTCTTTCAGTACGAACCAGCCGGCTTTGCTGATGAAATAGCGGTTGTCGCGGGTATGCACCGTGCCGATGGAGAGCGAGGCTTCAAGCAGCACTTGCGCGGCGTAACCGCTGATTTGCGCTTTCTCGGCGATTTCGGCTTGAGTAAGGCCGTCTGAATGGTCGTTCAGCAAATCCAAAATGCCGAATTTCACCATCAGGCGGGATACTTGGAACACAATCGGCGCAAAGGCGATTTCCTGCGCCAAACGCTGCGCTTCGCCTGCGGACTGGTGTTCTTCGGAATAACGTTGTGCTAGTGCTGGAAAAAGTTGCATATTTTCTATCTTTTCATTTGATTATGGGTTGTTATAGTGGATTAACTTTAAACCAGTACGGCGTTGCCTCGCCTTGCCGTACTATCTGTACTGTCTGCGGCTTCGTCGCCTTGTCCTGATTTAAATTTAATCCACTATATTAAGTTTGAGCGGGATTGTCCCCGATTTGCAGGTTTTCCTCTTCCCGCAGGAGAGGGCGGAACCTAAAAGCATTTTCAGACGACCTCGAACACAATCCGACCCGATGCGCACGGATTGTCGCCGTTGCTGACTTTAAAGCTCAATTTGTTTTTGGCTTCATCGTATTTCAGTTCCACCGACACTTCGTCATGCGGGCGGACGAACTGCTGGTATTTCAGGTTTTCCACGCGGACGACGCGCTGCCTGCCCCACGGATGACGCGCCGCCAGATCGCGCACCCATTGCAGCTCGACTACGCCGGGTACGAGCGGGAAAGTGGCGAAATGGCCGCCGAAATAGGCCAAATCGAGCGGCACGCGGCCGATGAAGGTTTCGGCGGCGGTTTCTTCTTCAGATGATGTTTTTGACCAAACGGGCGATGTTTGGGCGACGGTAAAGGCCGTCTGAAAATCGGCGGCGGCGATTTTTGCCTGAGCGTTGCGCGGCAGGCTGTCGGCGAAACGCCAGTAACGGGGCAGGGCGATGGTGTCCTGCGTGGCGGCAAGGTGGCGTTTGAGCGCGTCGGCGACGGCGGCACTGCCTTGGTCGCGCAGGGCGGCGATACCGTCCGCGTTCAACGCCGCCCATATGGCGATGCGCTGATGTTGCGGATGGCGGCCGCAATGGGCGTCGGCGATCCACGGATGCCGTAAAAGTTCGTGTTCGATTTGAGTCAGCGACACGCGTTTGTCCTCGAATTTGATGATGCGGTCTTGGCGGCCGAGCAGCAGGAAACCGTCGGGCTGCGGCTCGATTAAATCGGCGGTCTGGCGGCGTTCGGGCGACCATGGCGAAGATGCCCACAATGCGCCTTCTTCGTTCTGCCCGATTTCCACGCCGGCAAACGGCCGCCATGCGCGGCTTTCCCGACGCGACGCAATCACGCCGGTTTCGGTGCTGCCGTACACTTCAAACGGGCGGACGGCAGCCTGTTGCAGCAAATCCGCCGTGGCTTCGGGCAGCGCGCCGCCCGCCGACACGATGCCCGCGATTTTATGGCCGATGCTCTGCCAGTTGCGGTTTTCACCCAAGCGGTTGAGCACCGCCGGACTGGCAATCCACACCACTTTTTCATGCGCCGCCGTGCCGGCAAGCAGGTTTTCCGGATAAACCGCCTGCCGCCGCTCCATAGGCCAGCCCATTGTCAGCGCCAGCGCGAAACGGAAAGTAAAGCCGTAAAGGTGTTGCGGAATGACGCTGCCGATAACCGTTTCCCCGCCGCGTCCGAATGGCAGCGCGTCCGCCAACATCAAGGCTTCCGCCTGCATCTGCGCGGCGGTTTTCACAATCACCTGCGCCTCGCCGCTGGAACCCGACGTTTTCAGCCATGCTTCGGCATGGTCGGGAATCAGATGGTTTTCAGGGGCGGGCGTCGGGTTTTCAGGCGACGTGTGTGCAAGCAAATCGGGCAGGTGCCATACGGGTGGGTTGGCTTGCACATCCAACTGCTGTCTGGATTCATCGCGTTGTTCGGTTTGGCTGCTCAACTTGCTTTGCAAATCTTCGGAATCCGTCAAAAACACATCCGCCGTCCGCCCCCAGTCCAAATTGTCCCGCGCCAGATTCGGCAGCAGCAACACCCGCCCGCCCGAATGCCACACCGCCAACACGGCGCAGGCAAACAGCGCGGCATCGTCAAACCACAACGCGGCAGTTTGCACGTTTGCCGTTTTCAGACGACCTGACAGCCGGAAAACATCACGGTTGAAATCAGCACGCGTCCAATTCGGATGAGTGGCGATAAGGTCTTGTTGGGGCAGGTCGGGGGATAGGATTTGGGTTAGGTGCATGGGTATAAATAATTTACAAAAATATTTATTATAAATAAGATTCTATTTCGTTTTTCTTACTAATATTCAAGGAAAAATCTTTTCCTTTCCCTAGTTTTATTAGTTCTTTATCTAATAAAACTTTTATTGAGTAGTCAAATTCTATAATTCCACTACAAAAATGATTTTTTAATGTGTCGGGTGTTACTGTTTTTGTTCCCCAAAATTTATGCCGTTTCATTGCAGCAAGAATTTGCCTTGCACCAATATCTATATCAATATTTTTAGCAAATCCAATAATAGATTCATCTAATGTTTCTAATATATTACTATAAGTTTCAATACCAAAATAATGACTATGTGTTTTTTGTACGGAAGCAATATCTGATGAACCAATTAATACTACTTCAAAGCCTTGATCTGAAGGGTAAGAAGTTTCATTTTGAGAATAGGCAGCAACAGCTTCTTCAGGATTTTGTGCAACAACATCCCAGCTAACAAAATTACCTGTATTCCAATCAAATATAAGAATCCAGTTATTTAATTTAGAAGGATTATTTTTTTCTTTCTCAACTAATGTTTGGATAATTCCTTTATTGACGTAGCTATCAAATATTTTATGGCTATCAGCCTGTTTGATAATTTTTTCGCAATCAAGACGTAAAGCATCAAGTTCAATTTTTTGTTTGGAAGAGGGTTCTCTACCGCATTCAATTTCATAGAATACATTAGATAAATGTTTAAAGTATTCAATTACAACGGTATCTCCTTCTTTTTCTTTTAAATGATGTCCATAGATTACGGAAGTTCTTTCAATGCTTTCAGCCCAATAGTGCTGTATCCGACTTCTTATTTGTAGTTCTAGATTATGATTATTACGCTTGATGATTAAATGTAAAGCTCTATATCCCGTATCATCTCTTCCCTTCTCACGATAATCTCTAATTTTTTTATGAATAATTTCAAAACCTATCTCAAGTTTGGATTTCTCAATTAAAAATTTTAATAATGAATCAACATCTTTATTTGATGGAACAATAATTCTACATCCTCCAATATCTTGAAGTTGTGTTAGTCTAACATGTAGCCTTTTCAATTTTCTTAGAATTTGTGGTTTTCTTTTTAATCTTTGTGCTATATAAAATTCAGTTCCATATTCACGGAGCAAGTTTTGTATTTCGAGAGTCGTTTCTGACAATGGTTGCAAATGATTTTGTCGGTATCTATTGAAATATTCCTCTGCCTCAATAAGTTCTATTTCGTCTTTAAATATTTCTTTAGAAAGGGCTTCTCCTGCTTTATCAATACGAGTGTTTGAAATAGGTTTGCTCATAAATTTCTCATAACTTTAAATTATTAAAGGAAGTTTTTGTTGCTTAGGCTTATTAATCTGAGTTATTTAAAATCCATTGTATCTTCAAATCTCCAACATTAAGTTAACCAAACTTCATCTTCGTGTTGCGGTTCAGAAATGCCTTCATTTTTGAAACCATGTTTTTTGTAAAACAATATCAGTTTTTCAAACAAGTTATGGTTTGATGAAATAGTTGATACTTTTCAGACGACCTACACTTTCAATACGGCTTTCCGATACACCCACTCTCCGGCAAACAAAAGCCCCATTAGTACATACGACACGATGCCGGTATAAGCCGCCCACCAGTCGTAATATTGCAAGCCTGCCAGAATGGCGGCGGTTGCGCCGTTGAGGATGAAGAAGCCGCACCAGATTTGCGTGACGCGGCGGGTGTGGCGCACGCCTTCGGGGGGAAGGTCGGGGTGTTGCAGTCGGGCGAGGCGTTCGATGACGGTTTGTTTGGCAAACAGGCTGCCGCCGAAAACGGCAAGCATCAGCGCGTTGACGGCGACGGGATACCAATACATCGAGTCAGGCCGTCTGAAAATCAGTACCGCCGCAAAAAAAGCGGCAAGGATAATCGCCGTAATGCGTTGTGCCGTGGTTTGCGGCATGGCGGCGCGTATCAGCCATAACACACACATAACCGCTGCAAGCCAGAAAAATGCGCCGTTTTCCCTGCCGTAATACCATAGGAGCGGATAGGCGAGGCTGGCGAGGGTCAGTAGGAGTTTTCCTAATATTTTCATGGTTGCGATTGATTTTCAGACGGCCTTGCGGATTGACAAGGCCGTCTGAAAATGTGCTGATTCAAAGCAAAATCAGGAATCTTGTTGTACTTTCAAAACCGCCTGAACCACATCTTCTACGGTGCGCACGTTGCGGAAGTCTTCGGCTTGCAGTTTGCGGCCGGTTTCGCGTTTGATGTGGTCGATGAGGTCGATGGCGTCGATGCTGTCGATTTCCAAATCTTCGTAGAGGTTGGTCTCGGGTTTGATGCGCTCGGGTTCGATTTCAAATAGGTTGATCAGTGCATCGGTCAGAAGGGTGCGTACTTCTTGTTCGGTCATATCGCTTCTCCTTTATGCCTGACGGCTTTTGACGAATTCTGCCAGTGTTTTGACGTTGGCGAAGTTTTCGCGCAGGTTGTCGTTTTCGCCGTCGAGCTGGAAGCCGAAGGTTTTTTGCACTGCCAAACCGAGTTCCAGCGCGTCGACTGAATCCAGCCCCAAGCCTTCGTCGCCGAAGAGCGGGTCTTCGCTGCCGATGTCGGCGGCGGTGATGTCTTCCAGCCCCAAGCTGTCGATGATCAATTCTTTGATTTGGTTTTCTAAGTTATTCATGTGGTTTTCCTTGTGAAATAGTCTTGAAGGTATTCGTTTAAACGCCTTGCGGCGATGGGTAGGGGTTTTTCCGCCAGCCATTCTTCGGGCAGGATGTCGTCGCCGACGGTGATTTCATAATGGATTTTGTGCGGCGGTATTTTGTACCAAGGCTGGCCTTTTTTGAAATTGGGCGGCGTCATTTTGATGCACACGGGGGTGATGACCGATGCGCTGCGCAAACCGAGCGATACCGCGCCACGGTGCATTTTAACCTGTCCGTCCCAGCCTGTGCGCGTGCCTTCGGGGAAAATCAGCATACTTTGCCCGCTTTTGAACACAGCGTCGATTTCTTCCAACATTTCCATGCTTTCATCGTTGGGGATGTAGCCGGAAGCGATGATCTGGCTCTTCATGCTGGGGTTGTTCAACAGGTCTTTTTTGACCAGTACGTTCGGGTCGGGGAAGTGGCTGACCATCAAGACGACATCCAGCAACGAGGGATGGTTGGCGAGGACGAGCTGCCCCGGCCGGCCGAGTTTTTCCAAGCCGTTGAAGCGGACGCTCAATACGCCCGACCATTGCAGATAGCCGACGAAAAACCGCCACACGCGGCCTATCATGCGGCGGGCGGCAAGCTGGCGCGGGATGTCGCCTTTGGTGGATTTGAGCGTGTAGGGCAAAAGCGCGATTTTGAACAATACGCCCGCAACGCCGAAGAGGATGAAACCGAACAGGGTGGCGAAGAAACGGCGGCAGTAGTCTAAGGTTTTCATGGTTTTTTGCACCATGTCCATCGGCGTTTTTCATGTTGCCATTCTGCCGAAAGGTCGTCTGAAAGTAAAAAACGGATCCAGTCGAGCGCGCCCCAGTAATCGGCTGACAGCAGGTCGGACGGGTTTTCAGACGACGTGTCGTCAACATCGAGGCTGAGTGTGTAGCCGTCTCCCTGCGTCAATACAAGCGATAGGGCGTAGGCAAACGGGGCGCGTGTGGCGTGGACGGGGTAGTCGTCGGACAAAGGATCGTCGGCGATTAAGACCAACACGGATGGTGCGCCGTCTTGCAGCAGGGCATAGGCTTCTGCCAAAGTGGTTTCAAAATTGTCGCTGCCGGTGGCGAGGGCGGTGTGTTCGCTCATGTCGCCGCGCAACATGGACCATTGTCCGGCGGGAGCGTTGTGGACGGACAGTCCGAAGGAGGTCGGTGAAACGCTGTCGGTTTGCAACAGTCCCAGCCATAATTCGAAACTGCGGTTGATTTCTCCGTCATGCGAGGCGTAAACCAACGGACTGCCGGGGTATTGTTCCGCCAATTCCCACGAGGCGTCGCAAATCAGGCGCGCGGCTTTGCCCAAACGGCGGCGCTGCAGGGCGGGCAGGAAGGCAAGCGCGGGTTTGTGGTCGGGCAGCCCGTCGGCGTCTAATGCGCCGGAAGCCCATTGCCGCCATTGTTCGGGCGTGGCGATTTTACTGCTTGAGGCGTGCCAAGCGGCGATATTGAAAGAAAAACGGCAAATGTTGGATGACATGATGGTTTTCAAAAGTTTACATTGTGATGTATTTTAACGAAATAGCTTAACACATTCTAGGGTCTGATATAATCGCGATATTCTAACGTATTCTGTTTTCAGACGACCTTTATGACTGTAAATTTAATTTGCCCCATTCATGATGTTGCTTCTTTATTGCCACACAGCGGCCATATGGTGTTGCTTGATTGTGTGACGGAATACAGCCCGAAACACGTGTGCGCCCAAGCCGCTGTGGGGGAAAAGCACATCTTGTTGGTTGACGGGGCATTGCCGGCGACATCGCTGATGGAAATCATGGCGCAGGGCATAGGCGCGTTTGCAGGCATACAGGCTTTGGAAGCGGGTGAGCCGGTGCGGCTTGGCTTTTTATTAGGAACGCGCAAGCTGGAATTGTTTGCCGATAGCCTGCCCGTCGGAACGCAGATGAAGGTGGTCGCCAATCTGTCGATACAGGACCCGGGCGGCATGGGCGTATTCGATTGCGAACTTCATTGGACAGATGCGCCTGAAGATGCCCGCGCCAAGCTGCCTGCGGACGGACTGGTGGCAAAAGCCTCGTTGAACGTGTACAGTCCGAAAGACGGAAAGGTCGTCTGAAAACAGCCTTCTCTGTCCAGATGATGACCAATAAGCAGACCGCGCCAACCAATAGGAAACATTATGAGCGAAACCATCTTGATTACCGGCTCCAACCGGGGCATAGGCAAAGCCGTCGCACTCGGTTTGGCTGAGGACGGCTTTGATATAGTCGTCCATTGCCGCAGCCGCCGCGATGAAGCCGAAGCCGTAGCGGAAGAAATCCGCGCTTTGGGCAGACAGGCGAGGGTGTTGCAGTTTGACGTGTCCGACCGCGCAGCCTGCCGCGATATTTTGACTGCCGACATCGAAGCAAACGGCGCGTATTACGGTGTGGTGTTGAACGCCGGACTGACGCGCGACAATGCCTTCCCCGCGTTTTCAGACGACGATTGGGATTTGGTGCTGCGAACCAATTTGGACGGTTTTTATAATGTGTTGCACCCGTTGACCATGCCGATGATACGACGCCGTAAAGCCGGACGGATTGTGTGCATGGCGTCGGTGTCCGGTTTGACGGGCAACCGCGGGCAGGTCAATTACAGTGCGTCTAAGGCGGGCTTGATCGGCGCGGCGAAAGCCTTGGCGGTCGAACTGGCGAAACGCAAAATCACCGTCAACTGTGTGGCACCGGGTTTAATCGATACAGAGATTGTCGATGAAAATGTACCCGTCGAAGAAATTTTGAAAGCCGTCCCCGCCGCGCGTATGGGGCTGCCCGAAGAAGTGGCGCATGCGGTGCGCTTCCTGATGGATGAAAAAGCGGCGTACATCACGCGCCAAGTGATTGCGGTGAACGGAGGTTTGTGTTGAATACCAGAAGAGTCGTAGTAACGGGCATAGGCGGCATTACCGCCTTCGGCCGCGATTGGCAAAGCATACAGGCGGCGTTTAAATCTGAAAAAAATGCAGTCAAATATATGGATTGGCGCGGACGTTTCCCCGAATTGGAAGCGCAGCTGGGTGCGCCGATTGAAGGCTACACCCCGCCCGAACATTGGACGCGCAAGCAGCTCAGAAGCATGGGGCGCGTGTCGCACCTGTGTGTCGATGCGGCGGAGCAGGCACTGACGGATGCAGGTTTGCTTGGAGACGAAAGCATTACCGACGGACGCATGGGCGTGGCGTGCGGTTCGTCTGTCGGCAGCACCAAAGACATCGGCGATATGGGCGAACTGCTGACTACGGGTACATCGCGCAATTTCAACGCCAATACTTATGTGCGCATGATGCCGCATACGACCGCCGCCAATATCGGCATCTTTTTCGGATTGAAAGGACGTATTATCCCGACTTCGAGCGCGTGTTCGTCCGGCAGCCAAGGCATAGGCTATGCCTACGAAGCCATCAAATACGGCATGATAGACATGATGCTGGCGGGCGGCGGCGAAGAATTTTGTCCGTCCGAAGTTTATGTTTTCGATTCGCTCTACGCCGCCAGCCGCCGCAACGGCGAACCCGAACTGACCCCGCGTCCTTACGATAGCGGACGCGACGGCTTGGTCATCGGCGAAGGCGCAGGGATTTTTGTGTTGGAAGAATTGGAACACGCCAAACGGCGCGGTGCGAAAATCTATGCCGAACTCGTCGGCTACGGCGCCAACAGCGACGGCAGCCACGTTACCCAGCCGCAAAAAGAAACCATGCAGAAATGTATGGAACTCGCGCTGCAAGACGCGGGCATTACGCCCGACAAAGTCGGCTACGTCAGCGGCCACGGTACGGCGACCGAAAAAGGCGACATCGCCGAAACGCTGGCGACCGAAGCCGTGTTCGGATTCATTCCCATGAGTTCGCAAAAAAGCTATCTCGGCCATACGCTCGGCGCGTGCGGTGCGCTGGAAGCATGGTTCACTATCGAAATGATGAACAGCGGCTGGTTTGCCCCGACCGTCAATCTGAACGATATCGACCCGCGCTGCGGCAAGGTGGACTATATTTTGAGCGGCGGCCGCGAAATCGAAACGGATTATGTGGTCAGCAACAATTTCGCTTTCGGCGGCGTGAATACTTCGCTGGTGTTCAAACGCTGGCGGGATGAAAACGATTAATCGCAGCCGCGTTATCACAAAATCAAAAAGGTCGTCTGAAACCGTTTGACTCAACGTTTTCAGACGACCTTTTCAGTTTGTCCAAAGCTATATCACGAAGTCCAGCAGATAAAAGTCTTCTTTGCCCACACCGCATTCGGGGCATTTCCAATCGTCGGGGATGTCATCGAATTTGGTGCCGGGGGCGATACCGTGTTCGGGATCGCCGAGGTCTTCGTCGTAAATCCAGCCGCAAGGGCCGCACATGTATTGTGCCATGGTGTGTTCCTTCTAATGGTTGAGGTCGTCTGAAAACGGTCGGCAAAAGGTTTTCAGACGACCCCTTGTTGGTCTGTTTCAGCCCTTATGCCGCTTCCAGCGCCGCGATTTCTTTGCGCAAGTGTTTCAACGCGGGGGTAACGATGGCGACGAACATGGCTTCGCGGACGCGGCGTTGAGCGGGGCTGCGCATGAGGTAGCCTTTGGCGCCGGCGTGTAAGGCGGCGGATTGGGCGGCGGCAAGCGTCAGTTCGGCGGCAGCGGCGCACAGTTTCAGCGTGGCGAGGTTATCGGGCGTGTTGTTCCAAGCCAAGTCTGCCAGTCGTTCGGTGGTTTGCCATGCCTCGTCCAAGGCGGCTTTAAGGCTGTCGTAGCTGTCGTCGAGATAGCTGTTGACATCGGCGTTGACGACGTTGGCGATGCGGATGATGCCGAGGCTGCCGTCAATCACGCCCGCGCCGATGCCGATTTGCAGCAGGATGAAGCCGGACTTGATGGAGGCGATGTAGTCGGAGAACTGTTCGGGCGCGGCGATCACGTCTTCGTCAGGGATGAATACGTCTTTGAAGTTCAGGCTGAACGTGCGCGTGCCTTCGAGGGCGCAGAATTCGGGGCAGGCTTGCAGGGTCACGCCTTCCCATTGTCCGCCGGTGATGAACATGACGTAGCCGTCGCCGATTTGGGCGGTATTCGCCCAGATGTGGTCTTCGCCGATGTTGGATACCCACGGCAGCGCGCCGTTGACTTTGTATCCACCGTCCACGCGCTCGGCTTGAAGGTTGTGTTTTTCAATGCCGGCGAGGTGTTTGACGGTATTGGACATGCCCGTACCCGCCAAGACTTTGCCTTGCAGGATGTCGGCGAGGTATTTGTCTTTGACGGCTTGGTTGGGCGTTTGGTGCAGATACCACGCGCAAGCCGCCTGACACCATGCGCTGAACGAGGTCGAGCCGCATTCTTTGCCGACTTCGCGCAAGACGGCGATTTGCGTCGCCAAACCCAAGCCGTTGCCGCCTTCCGCTTTCGTACCGACTGCGCCGAATCCGCCGATAGCGCCGAGTTCGCGCATAAAATCTTCGGGATACAAGCCATTGCGGTCGATTTCGTCCACTAAGGGTTTGAGTTTGGTTTTGACGAGTTCGGCAACTTGAGACAATAAGGTTTCACGGTTCATGGTCTTATCCTTGAAAATGTGTGCGGACGGCGCGGGAGCGTTCCGTTGGAAAGGGGAAGCAGTCCGTTACAGGGACGGCGTTTTTGAAAAAGGTCGTCTGAAAACGGGCAAACGGTTTTGCCGCCGCTTTTCAGACGACCTTGGGTCAGAATCAGGCGAACGCCTGCAATTCAGGGTTGATTTCTGTTTGCGCGACGTTGTTGACGTAGTTGCACAAAGTCGCCAGGGCAACGCCCATCACGACTTCGACAGCCTGCTGCTGGTTGTAGCCGGCGTCGAAGAAGGCTTTGAGTTCAGCATCGGATACCGCGCCTTTTTTCGCCATTACGGCTTGGGTGAACGCAGCGAGCGCGCCCAGTTTGGCATCGTCAAATTCGCTCGCCGCCAACGCACGCGCGGCTTTGATGGATTGCTCGGACAGAAGTTTTTTCAAGGTTGCCAGCTTGGTGTGGCCTGCCACGCAGAAACCGCATTCGTTGGTGCGGGCGGCGATGATTTGGATGACTTCGACTTCACCGGGAGTCAGGCTGTTGGCGGCGTTCAGTTTGCCGACTTCTTGATAGAACGCCAACGCTTCAGGCGCGTTTGCCAGCACGCCGATGAGGTTGGGGATGAAGCCGTTGTTTTTCAGCGCGGCTTCGACGCGGGGTTTTGCTGCTTCGGGAGCGGTTTCGACGGTGTGTACGGTTAAGCGTGCCATATTGGTTTCCTTTTTATTTGCGATTTGTCAAAAGATGGAGGGCATAGTAGGGAAACAAATCCCAAAGTTGAAAGACCTGATAATTATTTTGATAAAACCAATAGTTATAAACGGCCAAGAAATTGATTAGATTTATATAATTATTTAATCACATCAATAGTTTTCAAATATAGATGTAAATGGAAGGAAATCAAAAATCAAAAGAAAGGTCGTCTGAAACCAAAATACAGTTTTCAGACGACCTTTTTTTTGCGAACCGATTTATTCGGCTTGTTCTTTCAATACGGCTTCAATCAATTCTTGCGCGCCGTCGTCCGCCAGCTTTTTGGCGACCGCGCGTCCGAGCGCGTCGGCGTAGGCGGCGGGGGCTTGTGCGTCTGCCTGCAAGATTACCGAACCGTCGGGGTGTCCGACCAGCCCGCGCAGGGTGAGCAGTCCGTCTTCTTCGGTGCAATACGCGGCAAGCGGGACTTGGCAGCTTCCGCCCAAAGCGCGGGCGAGGGCACGTTCGGCGGTAACGCAGGCGTGTGTCGTGTCGTGGTTTAAGGGTTTCAATACGTCGAGAAGGTCGGTGCGGTGTGTGGCGATTTCGATGCCCAACGCGCCTTGTCCGGCAGCGGGCAGGCTGTCGGCTTCGGAGAGAATCAGGCGGATGCGTTCGTCCAGTTCCAAACGCTGCAATCCGGCGGCGGCGAGGATGATGGCATCGTATTCGCCGTTGTCGAGTTTGGACAGGCGGGTTTGCACGTTGCCACGCAGGGGCTTGATGACTAAGTGCGGATAGCGGGCGCGCAACTGGGCTTCGCGGCGCAGGCTGGATGTGCCGACGATGGCGCCTTTGGGCATTTCTTCCAAACGCGCGTATTGGTTGGATACGAACGCGTCAAACGGATTGGCGCGCTCGCCGATGGCGGCAAGGGCGAAGCCTTCGGGCAAATCCATCGGCACGTCTTTAATTGAATGCACGGCTAAATCGGCGCGTCCGTCCTGCAAGGCTTGTTCCAGCTCTTTGATAAACAGGCCTTTGCCGCCGATTTTCGACAGGGTTTTGTCCAAAATCTGGTCGCCGCGCGTGGTCATGCCCAAGATTTCGACTTCGCAGTCGGGATACAGGGTTTTCAGACGACCTTGGATATGTTTTGCCTGCCACATGGCAAGCAGGCTTTCGCGGCTGGCGATAACGAGTTTTTTCGGGTTCATTTGCAGTTTCTGGTTTTCTAATTCATGAGGCGGGAAGTTCGACAGTCTAACACAAACTTTCTACGCTAACCGCCTGACTGTACTTGCCCAAGGGGCCGAATCCGTTGCCTTGGTTTTGTTCTTTGGTCAGCACTTTTCCCTGAATGCAGACATTGTTCAGGGTAACGTTATATGAGCCGGAACTCAGGCGGTTCTTTTCCACTTGATCCATCAGACTGTCGCCGCCGTTGATGAAATAGGTCTTCCCGTCGGCGGTAAATTCAGCCTGTTCGAGCGAATAATGGACTGTCCCTGTCATTTTGACCGTATCGCCACCGCTTTTTTCGACCTGAGTTTCCGTCGGTTTGCCAGCCGACGTTTCGATTTTGTTTTGCGGGGAACAGGCTGTCAGGGCAATCAGTATGGGGAAAAGAAATTTGTTCATTTGCAATTACCGTGGTTGAAAGGTATTCCGCTGAGAATCTGTCGGAAAAGCCGTTGCACTATAGTGGATTAAATTTAAATCAGGACAAGGCGACGAAGCCGCAGACAGTA
>CAUVJL010000037.1:0-21197 GCA_963552075.1 uncultured Neisseria sp. | reverse complement strand
AGATAGTACGGCAAGGCGAGGCAACACCGTACTGGTTTAAAGTTAATCCACTATATTCAGAATGTTTTTGGGTTTGTCTATGTGTTTCAGACGACCTTGGGAAAAGGCTTCATTATCCTACTCAATCCAATGTACGGTAATTATCACAGCTTTGCTGATCTCCATTGGTACAAGCCTTACCAAGCCATTCTTTGGCAATTGTATAATTTTGGGGGACGCCTCGACCAAACGCGTACATAAGCGCCAAATTATGTTGGGCATAGGCATCCCCTTGTTCCGCAGCCTTGCGAAACCACCCCGCTGCCTGTGCATAGTCTTGGCGGACGCCTCGTCCTGTTTCATACATCAAACCTAAATTAAATTGGGCGGTAGCCGTCCCTTGTTCCGCTGCTTTGAGAAACCATTCTACTGCCCGTGCATAGTCTTGACGAACACCTTGTCCTTTTTCATACATTACACCCAAATTATTTTGGGCCGGAGCATACCCTTGTTTTGCCGACTTGTGATACCACTCCATTGCCTGTGAGTAATCTTGACGGACTCCTTGCCCATTGGCATACATTGCACCCAAATTATTTTGAGCAGAGGGATGCCCTTGTTCCGCAGCCTTGCGATACCATTCTGCCGCCTGTGCGTAGTCTTGATGGATACTGGAGTCGTTGGCATACAGTAATCCCAAATTATATTGGGCTGTGGCAGCCCCTTGTTCTGCCGCCTTACGATACCACTTCATTGCCTGTGTATAGTCTTGATGGACACCCAGCCCTTTTTCATACATTACACCCAAATTATTTTGAGCTTTCACATTTCCCCATTCTGCCGCTTGAAGAGTTCTCCTAAAATCAGGAACCTCTTCCGCACATGCTGCTTGCCCTATGCCCACAGCCAGCAAGGCGAACATCATTTTTTTCAATAACGTTTTCATCTCAAAATCCTTTTTTATTCAGAATGTTTTTGGGTTTATCTATGTGTTTCAGACGACCTTTGAGAAAGGTTTAATGTCCTTCGTTATTCAACTGTCGGTAGTCATTGCAACCATCTTGTAATCCATTATCACAGGCCTTCTTGTACCACTCTTTGGCAACTTTTCGATTTTTGGATACACCTTGCCCTTCTTCATACATCAAACCCAAATTATATTGAGCTTCTGCATTTCCCTGTTCTGCTGCCTTGCGATACCAATACAGTGCCTGCTTATCATCTTGACGAACACCGAATCCATGGCTGTAAGCCACGCCAAGATCTAATTGAGCTTTGATATTTTCTTGATCTGCTGCACGATGTAGCCATAGCACCGCCTGTTTAAAATCTTTTTGCACGCCTAAACCATGCATATATCTTGTAGCTACGGTATATTGTGCTTGATTATCTCCCTGCTCCGCCGCCTTTCGATACCATTGGAACGCCTTCTCAGGTGCTTTACCGACACCTAATCCGTTATCATACATAATGGCTAAATCATATTGAGCATCAAGATATCCTTGTTTTGCTGCCTTTTCATACCATTGAGCTGCTTGCCCGTAATCTTGCTCTATACCCTTACCCAAAAAATAGATTAATCCTAAATCATATTGGGCTTTAGCAAAGCCTTGTGCAGCAGCTTTTTGAAACCAATATTTAGCTTTCTTATAATCTTGGACAACACCCTTTCCCTGATAATACAACCCTCCTAGATTGGTCTGCGCATCCACGTCTCCTTGCTCTGCTGCTCTACGGAACCAATGTTCTGCCTGTTTATAATCTTTGGGCGCTCCTTTCCCTGAGTAATACATCAAACCTAAATTAAATTGCGATGCAGCATTGCCTTGTTTTGCCTCTAGTTCTGTTTCTGCAAAATTTGGGATGTTACTTGCATTAGCCATATGCCCTAATCCAAACAAAACAATTGCGATCTTTCCTAACCATTTTTTCATTACATACTCTCTTGTATTCATTAATCGATATCGGCATTTTCAGATGAACCTTAGTCTGCAAATTCCCTAAAATAACCGTCTACACCGTATTGCTTTAAGACGTTTTTCAGCTCGGGAATGCGGATTGCGGGATCGACCGCCATCGGCGGCATGGGCGGGTCTACACCTTCTTCGTTTTGATTGCGCATCCAGTCCGCCATCGCAAAAATGCGGATAAGGACGGGCTCGGCGAGGTCTTTGCTGATTTCCAATTCGTTCATGGCTTGGGCGAAGCAGGCGACCCATTCGTCGCGCACTTGCATATTCACGGCAAAGGGCATGTGTCGCGCCCGCAGCATGGGATGGCCGTATTTCTGCTCGAACAAGGGCGGGCCGCCGAGCCAGCCGCTGAAAAATTCGTAGAGTTTTTCGCGAATCAGCGTCATGTCTTCGCCGTGCATCTGGCGCAGGGCGCGGTATTGCGGCTCGAGTTCCATCAGGTCGTAAAAGCGGTCGGTCAGGTTGCGTACGCCTGCCGCGCCGCCGAATGCGTGATACATAATGTTCTTTCTTAAAGGTCGTCTGAAACGGGGATTTTATAGTGGATTAACTTTAAACCAGTACGGCGTTGCCTCGCCTTAGCTCAAAGAGAACGATTCTCTAAGGTGCTGAAGCACCAAGTGAATCGGTTCCGTACTATCTGTACTGTCTGCGGCTTCGTCGCCTTGTCCTGATTTAAATTTAATCCACTATAATAGACTGGGCCGATTGTGTCATATGGGATAAATAGAGGTCTTCTGAAAACCTGTTCCGTTTTCAGACGACCTTTGTTTTTTTTGCGGCGGAGGACCAATTTTCAGCTGCTGGAGAGTGGCAATCGAAAATCAACTTACCCGCGCTATTCCCATACGTTCGCCCGCTCGACCTCTTTCCACGCGTCGAGAATCAGGCTGCCGTCGTTGTCTTTCAACAGCGTCGCGTCGGAAAGCATACGCCGCCAGGTGCGGGCGTTTTTCAGTCCGTGCATCAGCCCGAGGCTGTGACGGACGATATGACGCAAGATTGTGCCGCGTCCGGCTTGGATTTGGGCTTGGCTGTATGTGTAGAGGCGCTGCACCAAATCGGCGTATTCAATCGGGCTGCGGGTATCGCCGTAAAACAGCCTGTCCCATTCGTGCATGACCATCGGGTTGTGATACGCCTCGCGTCCGACCATTACGCCGTCAACGTGTTGCAGGTGTCCGGCGATTGCTTCGTTGGTGGTGATGCCGCCGTTGATGATGATTTCCAGTTCGGGAAACTCTTGCTTGAGGCGGTAAACGTAATCGTATTTCAACGGCGGAACGTCGCGGTTTTCTTTTGGGGAGAGTCCGTCCAGCCATGCGTTGCGGGCGTGGACGATGAAGGTTTTGCAAGCGGTTTTGTCGCGCAGCGTGCCGACGAAATCGGCGACGGTTTGGTATTCGGTCTGCCTGTCGACGCCGATGCGGTGTTTGACGGTAACGGGGATGCCGACCGCGTCCTGCATGGCGTTGAGGCAGTCGGCAACCAGCATGACTTCGTTCATCAGACACGCGCCGAACGAGCCTTTTTGCACGCGCGGGCTGGGGCAGCCGCAGTTGAGGTTGACCTCGTTGTAGCCGTATTCTTCAGCGGCTTTGGCCGCTTTCGCTAAATCGGACGGGTCACTGCCGCCCAGTTGCAGGGCGACAGGCTGCTCGCCTTCGTTGAACATCAAAAAGCGGTCTTTATCGCCATAGACGATGGCGCCGGAATTGACCATTTCGCTGTAAAGCCATGTGTTGCGGGTAATCTGGCGGGCGAGGTAGCGGTAGTGTCTGTCCGTCCAGTCGAGCATGGGAGCTACACAAACTCGTCTTTTCTTTTTGTATTCAATAAGTTCCTTGTTTTCTCTAGTTTTTTCTAAATTTTCAATCATAATTATTTGTCCTTTTTCTTCTCTTTTTTGTTACATTCCGACAAAAATCAGTTACCATTTTGACACCATAATTTTTAATTATTCAGGATGGTGTCAGATGGCTACGGTTATTAAGCGAAAAAATCCTTCAGGCGCGGTTGTTTACCGGGCGCAGGTTCGGGTGCGGAAAGAAGGGTATCCGGATTTTAGCGAGTCGCGGACGTTTAGTAAAAAGGTTTTGGCGGTCGAGTGGGCGCGGAAGCGTGAGGCTGAGATTGAGGCGGATCCCAATATTTTATTTGGTCGTCTGAAGCGATCTGATTTGTCTTTGGCGGATGCCATGCGTCAGTATTTGGATGAGGTCAAGCAGATGGGGCGGTCGAAGCGGATGGGGCTTCGATTTTTGACAGAATTTCCGATTGGTCGTATGCCGCTGTCCCGGTTACGGCGGTCAGATTTTGCGGATCATGTGATGATGCGCCGTCGTGGTTTGCCTGATGAAGGTATTGCTCCGATAGGCGCAGCAACGGCTTTGCAGGAATTGCAATATATTCGTACTGTCCTAAAGCATGCGTTTTATGTTTGGGATGTTGATGTCGGTTGGCAGGAGCTTGGTTTTGCGGTTGATGGATTGCGGCGGTCGGGGATGGTCTCTAAATCTTCGATTCGGGAGCGGTTGCCTTCGGCGGCTGAATTGCAGGCTTTGACGTCTTATTTTTTTAGGCAGTGGCAGACGCGAGCTAGTCAGACGCCGATGCACTTGATTATGTGGTTGGCGATTTATACGGCAAGGCGGCAGGATGAAATATGCCGGTTGATGTTTGCTGATCGTCATGTTGATGCAGGCGATTGGTTGCTCCGTGATGTGAAACATCCAAACGGTAGCGCGGGCAATCATAAGCGGTTTGATGTGTTGCCGTTGGCTGTGCCTGTGATTGATGCGTTGTGTGCGGATGATGTGCGGCGTCGGATGGGCGTTGGTGTCGGCGGGCGGGCTGATAGTCTTGTGCCGCTGAATAGCCGGTCTATTTCCGCGTCGTGGACGCGGGCTTGCAAGGTTTTGGGGATTGAGGGCTTGAGATTCCACGATTTGCGGCATGAGGCGGCGACGCGTTTGGCTGAAGATGGTTTGACGATTCCGCAAATCCAACGGGTGACGCTGCATGACAGTTGGGGCAGTTTGCAGCGGTACGTTAATATTCGGCGGCGGGCGGAGCGGTTGGATTTTTCGGAGGCAATGCGACGGGCTGTAACGGAATTTGAAGCAGGGAAATGATAAAACTCCACTCGATTGAGTGGAGTTTTTTATTATTTTAAGAGGGTTGACTCTTTTCAATGATATCGATTGCCTTAATAAGGCTTTCTGCCAAAGCTTCTGGGGATTTTTCCGAAGATTCGGCGGCTTTCAAAACAGCCTTCTTGATATTAGTTTTTTCTTGCGTTGATTTTACCGATTTATATGCGCGGGCAATCCATCCTTGCCATGCGGAATCTATTATAATATCTTCATAGCAAACATCACCATCATCATCAACGACGGTCTTCAGTTGGTTGGAGGGGTTTTGAGTTTTGCACCACGCCTCAAAATTCATGCGTTCAACATCTTCTTGTACTACAAATTTGTTCATTTTTTGCTCCTTATTTTCGGGTTGATGTTGCCTGAAATTTGGCAACGATAAAAATTTTACAAAGCCAATACTTTTAAATCTGTGCTTTCCGGCGTGCCTATGCGGTACGAGTCTGTCCGCGTTCTTGGTTCTCGCGGATGTTTTATATAGGCGACTTTTAAATGTGCTGGATTTGCTGGTTTCACGCCGCCGCGCATGTATTCGTGCGCTAGTGGCAAGTCGCCGTGTATTTCTTTGATTTTTTCAAGGTGAGCTATCAAATCTGAGATGTGATATTCTTTTTCTAATATGTCTTGGAGTATCATTTTTTTATTCCTTTTCCTATACTTCTAAAACTTTGAAGTCCTTATCGGATGGGTTTCGGGTTGATAAATCTCTGTAAGTCCAGTTTGTTTCTCCGTGTCTCTTTTCTCGGATGTACGAAACTTTGACTTTTACCGGGTGGATTGAGATTACGCCTTTTTCTTCTGTGTGCGTTGTCAGTAATAGATTTCCATGTTCTTCTTTTATTTTTTGCAAGTGTTCGATCAAGTCGGATACAAATGAAAATGGCGGGTTTTGTAGGTCATCAATTGGGTGTTTCAATTCGAGAAAGTTTTTCATTTTGTTTCCTTTTTGGAGCTAACTATTCATCTTTTTCCAATCAGCTTGGGCTTCTGCCTGCTTTTTGTCCAGCCAGTCGGCAATGTCTTCGACATTAACTAGATATTCCGCCTTTTGGCTTTCCACGGGGCGGAACACGGGCCAAGGTAGGGACTGTCTTTGAGCGAGTTCGCGGCATTTGCGTTGACTGATGTGCGGCAGCCATTCGGTGCGGGCTTTTTCGAGTGGGATGTGTGTATTCCCGAAAATTAACCGTAAAGTTTGGGCGGTAGTCATGATTATGGGGCCTCGCTTTTGTTAATCTGCTTCATAAAAGTTATCCAATGCGTAGCTGTTTGGTTTATTTTATGTTTTCTTGTAACGTGTCCAAATATTGGTTTTTCGATGGTTAGTGAAAGAATCTCTTTGACAGAAATTTGATTTTCATTCCATTTGAAAATTAATATTCCGCCGTCTTTTAATACGCGAAAGCATTCTGAAAATCCTTTTTTAATGTCGTCTTGCCAGTCTTTACCGAGTGTTCCGTATTTTTTGGCCAGCCATGATTTTTTCCCAGCGCGTATCAAATGTGGCGGGTCGAAAACTACAAGACGGAAACTCTCGTCATCAAAAGGCAGGTTTGTAAAGTCCATTTTTATATCTGGCTTGACTTCGAGGTGTCGAATTGATTCACGATCTTTTAAGTAATGCTTTTCTTGCCTGATGTCTCCAAATAAAACTCGTTGGTCTTGCTTATCAAAATACATCATGCGGCTGCCGCAACACGGGTCAAGTATTTCCATTTTTGCCTCTTAAATTTATTGATTAATCTGTCCTGCATGTTTCTTCTTCTGCCGCCAAATCGCGGCATCTAAAATCGGATCGGATTCTTTGACGGCGGCGACGTAGTGTTGCCAGCTTGCGAGCCGCATGGTTTCGTAGAAGCTATCAATGGATGATTCAAGGTGTTTCAATTCGTCGCCTGTTGCTATCCATTTGTTTCTTGCCCTGTTGCGCTCGCCTATTGCCGTCAAGATGTCGGGCGTGACGTCGGTGGCGGTTTCGAGCTTGATTGATAGTTCCAGTCTGACCATCATGTCGGTTTCTTCATCGGCTTTGATTTTGGTGTGTCTCAAGACTTCGATTAAAGCGACATGCAGATAGTGGGCGGCGCAGGCATCGTAAAATATTTGGTCGTCTGTCGTTCCGTCTTTCAGGCAGTCGACTAATTTTTGAAACGGGGCAATAACTGAGTCTATGGTGGCGGTGTCGATTTGGTCGTTGCTGGTTGCCAGCATTGCCAGTATCGGTGCTTTTCCCCGCGTCCCCTGTAAGAGGGAGCGGCGGGGATGGTATTTTTTACGGGGTTTTTTGTTATTCGCCATCGACAGGCTCCAATACACATCCGCCGCCGATTAGTTCGGGGTGTGCTTCAAAATCAATTTGTCCGGGGGCGAGTTCTGTTGATTCGGGGCGGTTGTCCTCGAATGCGTGAACTGCGCCGACAAAGACTAGGCAGGTTACTGCTGCGACGAACATTGCAAAGAGTAGATCGCGGATTCTCATTTCAGCATGCCTTTTGTAGGTTGTTTTCGGACAGGAAAGAAAGAGCGGCTTTGACTGCTTTTTCTTCGGTTGGGTAGTTTGGTGTTATCCCGACTAGGATTTCGCCGTCTGTGTTTACGATGTCGCAGCCATATTTCTGAAATGGGTATCCGTGGCTGTTGGTTTCTTGTATCGCTGTGACCCGAATGTCGATGCTGTATTCTTTGATGGTTTCCACAATGGTCTCCTGTCGTTCGATTTTTTTTAACTCTTTATAAATTTCGTGTAGCGTGCCGAAAAAGATAATTCCGTTGCGCGGGGCGCGGATTAGTGTTGTCAGGTAGTTATTCATTTTGTTTTCCCTTTTTGGTCGTCTGAAACCTGTGTAGTGATTTCAGACGACCTTTAGTTTGTTTAGTCGGGGCGTCCGAAGTAGATATCTACATCGGCGAGAGATTTTTGAATTTCTTCGGCGATGTCTTGCGCCGCCTGCTCGATGACTGCGTCAATCTGTTGCAGTTCGTACCATAAACACAATGCGCCGGTATTCTTCTCAATTCGGAATTTCAACAACGCTTCGACAAAATATGGGTCGCCGCCTTGATATGGTATGAAGCTGATGCCAAACCGTTCGAACATCTTGAGGTTTTTCTCAGTGGCGGCATCGTCTTTGCTTGTGAACGTGAAATTGATGCGGCCATCTTGTTCGCGGTAACCTTGCTTGAATGTTGTCGTTTCGGTGTATTCAAGATTCAGCGCGAAATCTAAAACTTCGGCGGCTGTTGGATACGCTGCCTCCGGTTTGGCAGGATTTTGAGAAACGATGTTGCGGGCATTGTTGGTCAGAAAATGTGCAAATTCTGCTTGATTCATTTTCTCAACATTGTTTTTCAGCCAGTTTTCTGCCGATGTCGTCTGAACCGGACGGAAAAATGCAACAAAATCGCTCCAGTCTGCTTGTGCGGCTGTGTGACCGTTAATAATCGCTATGATGTTGATTTTTCCTGCTTTGTAGTTGGCATCGATAAAAATCTGCGTACCTTCCTGTTTGTGTTTCGTGACAAACTTAATGAGGCTTTTTGCATCGTGAAATTCTGGGCTGCCTTTTTTATGTAAGGGCTTATCAAGCAGGGTTTCGTCTTTTTGATAGGACCATTCTGTATCGCGCCCGCTAGGTTTAGCGACGATGGGCATGCCGTTCGGAGCGGTAATGATGAAAGGCTTCTGAGCGGCTTTCAGGGTGGTTTGAATCATGTTTTCTTGAGTTTCCATTTTTGGATTCCTTTAATGTTGATGCGGGTTATTCCGCGGGTTCTAGGTTTGCTGATTGTCAAGAGGTTTTGACAATCTTCAGCGTGGGAGCTTGTTCTTCGACGGATTTCAGATTCAGGCTGCCTTGTGCTGGATCGTCCGCTTGAATGTTGCCGTCAGGTGTTGCGAATACGATGCCGCCTTCGCGTTTTTCTTTGGGCAGTTTGGTTGTCACGTCGTGAGCAATTTTTACAGTGCCGTGGCTGATGTTCTGCGGCGTGATTTTCAGTTTCACCGTCACTTCGGCTTGCTTGCCGTGAGCAAGACAGGCGCGGACGGCTTCGGACATTGCTTCGCCGAGTTCGCGGTCTAACCATCCTCCGTTTACGGTCGGGATTTGTTTAGATGCGGCAACGAATTTCTTTTCTTGGGTTTCCATTTTTTGATTTCCTTTCAGTCAAAAATCAGGGTTGATAAGAACAACAGCGCGGAAACGGCGATGTTGGCGAGAATTAAGGCGTGCATAGATTCATCCTTTCGGGGTTTGTTTTGTTTCGATGGGTGTATATTATCAATGTGATAATTTATAAGCAATAGCAAATTGCAAATATTTTGCATTATTTTCACAAAACCATGATTTTTATAAGAATAAAATTATCATTATGCTAATATTAAGGACGTAAAAAAAGCCGCGATATGCGGCTTGATAGTGTATAAATCATTTTTTGAGTGTCGTTTTTATGTCCCAATCGACGTCTAGGCGTGAGTTTATTGTGTCGATCGGGATTAGGCGGCGTTTTATCTCAACGATGACGCCGCAAATTAATGCCCCTTCTGGCAGGTCTGCCGGCGGCTCATTGCTGTATTTGATTTTTATATTGTTGCTAAGGTCGAAATCGCAGCGGGCAATCAATCCACGCCGTCGGCTTGGGTTGTTGTAATTGAGTCCAACCAATATAAGGTCTCCATGTCTTGGCTCGATTTTCGGCTCAATAATTAATATGTCGTTTTTGGATATACGCTCGGCGGTGATGTCGCGAATACTGTCGTCGGGCATTTTGACGCCAAATGTGTAGCTGCTGTGCGGAATGAATGTTGATGCTCTGTCGTCGTACTCTTTTATCTTTTTTAAATGCTCTTCGGGATTGATTGCAAAATCAATACCCGTATCTATATCGAGCAGCGGCATGGTCTTTAAATAGCCTGCCGCTTCCTCTTTCAGTTTATTTGATTCGCTATGCTTTTGTTTTTCTCGTATTAAGTTGTAAAAGGTGGTGTTTTGGTCGCCGTTACCGTAATTGTTGTTTACCTGCATTTGGTCGGCTGTGTTGTTTTGGGTAACGGGCTGATCCATCCATCCGCGTGGCAGGTTTAGCGACTCTTCTAGGCGGCGGGCAGATTCGACACTCATTTTTCGGGGTTTGCCAGTGCCTGCAATCGCCGATGTGCGCCATTGTGATATTTGGTTTGGGCTGATATCCGCCATATCTGCCAGTTGTTTTTGACTGCCAAATTGGTCAATCAAGATGTTCAGGCGGTCTCGCCATGTTTCATCTATCGTTTTAAATTTTTGATTTTCAGACATTTTTCAAATCTCATCTTACAAATTATCTAAATGATAATTTATCATCAAAAAAATAAGTCGTCAAAACCGCATAATGCTATTGCTTTTATATTATCCTAGTGATAATATTCGCCTAACAAATTATCAAATTGCAAATATTATGACTTTATCTGACTTTTTCAAAACTCAAGGGATTGGGTCTCAAATCAAGATGTCTGAGGCGCTCGGTATCGCTGCGCCGCACTTATCCCTGTACGCGACAGGCAAACGTCAAGTCCCCGTGATTGTATGTGTCGATATTGAGCGATACACGGGCGGAAAAGTGTCGCGGCGGGATTTGAGGCCTAATGATTTTCAAAAAATTTGGCCTGAATTAGCTGTTTAACCTGTTAATCCCATTATCAATTAACACGCGATTGGTAATTTAGCCTGCCCTCTCAAGGGGGGGGCAGGCCTTTTTTACGCCTAAAAAACGTAAAGGACGACTGAAAATGAATAAAAAATATGCAACAAAAGCCGAAATCAATGCCGCTGCACATGGCAGGTGGCGCGAAATTTTAGAGGCTTGCGGGATTCCTTCAGAGATTTTAGACAAGAAACATCATCCCTGCCCTTCTTGCGGTGGTACTGACCGATTCAGGTTTACCGATGGCAGCGGCTCAAGTCGTGGGAGCGGTGTTTGGATTTGCAATCAGTGCAAGCCAGAAGGCGGTAGCCCTTTTGATTTGTTGATGGATGTTTGCGGTTATAGCTTAAATGAGGCAAAAGACAAGGTCGCCGCGCTGGTCGGTCTGACGCATGGTCCGTTGGTAGATAAAGCTCCAAAACCGCTGCCGCCGCCCGCTCCGTCAAAAGAAGACGAGCGGGATTTGTGGAAGCCCATTATCCCTGTGCCTGAGTACGCGCTTAAAGCGATGACTTTTAAAAACGGATATCGTCAGTCAGACGACCTGATTTTTAAATCGGTTTTCCGTGATGGCGGCGGCGCGATTTTGGGCGGCGTTGCCCGGTTTAAAAAGTCGGATGGCGGTAAAATCGACATGCCTTATACGTTTTGCGAAAACACCAAAACAGGTGAAAAAATGTGGCGTTGGCGTTGTTGGGAAAATCCGCGCCCGTTGTACGGTCTTGATGCCCTCTCCTCCCGCCCCACCTCTCCTGTTTTGGTTGTCGAGGGCGAGAAATGCAAAAACGCGGCAGACGCTCAAGACTACGGTTACGCGGTGCTGACGTGGCATGGCGGCTGCAATAATTGGGATAAGTCTGATTGGTCGGCGGTCGTTGATCGCGATGTCGTCTTGTGGCCTGATTGCGATTCTTTGCGCCAAAAGCTGACTAAAAAAGAGCGCGAAGAAGGTGTTGACCCTGAGTCTAAGCCGTTTCTGCCGCGTAATGAGCAAGGCGGGCTGAAGGCGATGCTGGGTATTGCCGATGTTCTGACAAAGCAAAATTGCCGCGTTTGGCTGGTCAATATCCCTGAGCCGGGAAGATGGCCGCATGGTTTCGATATTGCTGATGCCATTGCCGACGGCGGGCGCATCGTTAATCCGTCCGAAGTGTTGAGCCGGGCGGGCGCGGCGGATTGGTTGGTCGAGTATGTGCCGGAAGAAGAAAGGTCGTCTGAAAACTTTCCCGCGCCCATTCAGGAAGCGGAGCCTGAGTCCGAACAGTTGCCCGAATCTCCTGAAGCAACAGGCAATCAAGGGGGTGCGGGGGATATAGATGGCGAATTTTTGTCCAAATTGCAAAAGCTGAAATCAGAATTTGGGCTTGTTGAGGGTAAAGACCACGGCGTGAACAGGAAAACTGGGGTCACATATACCCGAAAAGCAATGACTGTTCATTTTGGCAAAGATGTCGTTGACGCTTGGTATGAGTGGGGTCGTGCGCCCGTGTTGACTATGTACGAAATCAATCGTCTGAAAAAAGACCATGCATTGATTCAGGCAGTAAAGGATGATGACACGCAGGGGATGATGGAGCGGTTTATTTATCTTGATGGCTCGGCATTAATTTGGGACAACAAGCTATGGCGTGTTGTTCCTGAAAAGGCGGCGCGGCTGTCGATGACTCCTGATGGTTTTAAAGTTTGGGTCAACAGTCCGAGCCGAATTGTAAAACGGTTCGACAGATTGGTCTTTGAACCTGGTCGCGTGTTGTCTGATGACTATATCAATATCTTCCGAGGCATGCCGATTGAACCGAAATTCCCTATTCCCAAAGAGGATATGCCAAAAACAAACAAGGAGTTGTATAAACTGTTCCCCGAAATCAAGCCGATTCTTAATTTGATTAATCACTTATGTAATGGAGATTACCAACAGGTCGAATACATTTTGAATTGGTTGGCTTATCCGTTGCAAAACGTAGGCGCAAAGATGACGACTGCCGTTGTCATGCACGGTCATATACACGGTGCTGGTAAATCTTTCTTTTTCGAGGAAATCGTTAAACCAATGTACGGCGAATACGGCGCAACATATGGTCAAGAGGACTTGGAAAGCAACTATACGGCGAACCGATCAGGCAAAATGTTCGGTATTTTTGAAGAGGTTTACACAAATCAGCAAAAATACAATAAAACAGGCAGCCAAAAGCACATGATTACCGGCAAGACGATGCGCGTCGAGCGGAAATTTCAGGATGCCTACGAAGAGGCAAACCATATGAATTGTGTGTTCCTAAGTAACGAATCGCAGCCTTTCAAAATCGAAGAAAACGACCGCCGTTACTTTGTTGTGTGGCCTGAGAAAAAATTGGATAAAGCATTGCGCGACGAGGTTTTAGACTGCATCGGCAACGATGGTGTCCGTCTGTTTTACAGTTTTCTGCTGTGTTGGAATTTTTATCTGACTTACGGGCAACAGGAAGCAGAAAACGAAAAAGGATACGAAGTCATCAAATTGGAAGAGCCGGTTCGATTTGATCCAAACACGCCGCCGCCGATGACTGCCGCGAAACAAAACGTCATTTCGTATGGCCGCTATGCTTGGCAGACGTTTTACTCCGAGTGGGCGGGCGGTGGTATTAAAGACCTGCCGTTTTGCTGTTGCATTACAGACGACCTTTGGTTGGTTTACAAAGAGTGGTGCAGGCAAAACGGGGAGCGAGAAACTGGCAAAACCAAGTTTCTGCAACACATTGCCGAAAAGATGCCGAGGGCGCGCCGCCGTTGGCGGTCTGCAACCAAAGAGGGTGAAGCGTCGCATCAAAACTGGATTTTTAAAACGCCGAATTGGAAGCCTAAAGACGGATTGTCTGAAGCGGAATCGATCGGAAATGAAGTTATCGAGTTTAGATCGGCGGGGTGGAAGTATCGCGGTGCGGAAGTTGTTTGACTATTTTGGAGGTTGTATGTAATATCAGTATCAAGACGCGTTCGGCAAGTTTGCCGTTCGCGTTTTGTGGTTTTATGGGACGGCGTCTGTGCCATCCTCTGTGCCATTGTGCCATGCGCTGTGCTATATTTTAAATCGCTGAAAGCCTTATGGGGCTTGGCTCTGTGCCATTGTTCCATAAATTTCAGCGATTTTTTATTTACGCGAGAAAAAAATTTATAGGTTTTCAAATTATGACACGGTGTATATATACCGTGTCATATTTTTTCATGGCTGGATAATTTTTTTTCTTATGCGAGATTTTATAAAAAATTTATGGAACAATGGCACGGGACTATATATCATAAGGCTTTCAGCGATTTAAAATATAGCACAGCGCATGGCACAATGGCACAGGATTTTAAAATTTATGGCACGGAGCCGTGTTTTCATTGGGCTTGCGGTTTTTGCCTAAAAAAATAATTTCATTTTGAATTTTCATATTCATTTTTTGATATAATATCTCTTTAAAAATAAAGCCCTGCGGATTCCGACGGCGGCTAGGGATGGTCAGCGTGAAACAAAGACTGACTGAAAAATGAAATTTGAACTTGATTTACTTTTAGAGTGGTGGGCGGAATGGTCTGCCAAGCGAGAGGATAGCGGCTTGGGCTTCGGTTGCAGCCGTTTTAATCGTTTAATGGCGGCGGGTGATTTGCCGCCTAGGACGGACTTTGTGGCAATTCTGCCTTATGGCGTTGACGGTGATGGAATGGCGAGCGTGATGGATCGGGCGATTTGTCGGCTTAATCCGAATCGTAAGCAAGCGATCATAGCGGAATACCGGCGCATCGGAACTCAAGACGGGAAGGCAAAGGCGTTGGGTATTACGCGCAAAGCCTACGAGCGGCGTTTGGCAAATGCCCGGCTTAACTTGACGGCGGATGTCGCTGTTAAAAAGTTGTTAAAACGCTCTTGACGTCTTGGGGGGTTTTTGTTTAAATTATGGCAAGCTGTGTTTAACTGTATGTACGGTTAACGCAGCTTTTTCATTTTTCAGTCAAAAAAAGCGTGGATAGCCCGTCTGAACAAGATTCAGGCGGGCTTTTGCGTTTGGAAAGAATTTTATGGGTCGATTAAAACAAATGTCTTCACGGCTCCGACCTGTTGAGCAAAACAGAATCGCCGTGAAGCATCCGCCAAAGACGGCGGAAAAACGTATGCGCGGTCGTGGCTGGATGAGCCTGCGCGAATCTGTGTTGATTCGTGACCAGTATCAGTGCCGGCGGTGCGGTTGCGTGGTGCTTCCAAAGGATGCTGAGTGCGATCATATCGTTCCGCTGGCGGATGGCGGCAAAGATGAGGCGGAAAACCTGCAAACACTTTGCAAAACGTGTCACGCCGAAAAATCCGCCGCCGAAAATCGTCAGCGATGGCGCGGCGTTGGGTGGTAGGGGTGTCAAAAGTTCACGCCCCTCGCCCTCGGAAACCCCACGCCCTCCCATGCGTAGATTTTATTGGTTTTTTGGTGTTTTTGTTAAAGGTAAATTGTTTAAGAATTGTTTAATGGCTTGGGTTTCAGGCTGTTTGCGGTGATACTTTTAGGATTTGGTTATGGCTAGGTTGAAGGGGCAAAAGCTGAGGTTTGCTGAAGCTATTGTTTCGGCGAAACCTGTCAAAATCAGTAATAGGGATGCGGCTTTGGTTATTGGGTGTAGCGAGGGCAGTGCATCGGCTACTGGGTCGCGGTGTATGGCTGACCCTAGGGTTAAGGATTATATCCGGTCTTTTTGGCCTGATTATTTCGGCGATAATTCCCAGCCGGAGGCGAAGGAAGAAGGGAATCAGGCGGTAGTTCGACAGCAAAACGAACTGCCGCTTTTTTGTTCGCGCGCGGTTGCCGAGTGGCTGGAAAGTGATGCGGACCGTGAGTCTGTATCTGAAATTGCTGCTTCTATTGCGAAAATGGGGCGTGGGAATACGGCTGTTTTTACTGCTGACGGCGTTTCTGCGTGGATTGGTGCGATGGATACGGATGATTCCGAGTTTTGCGCCATTGTTAAGGCGGTTTGTGACAAATTGCGGGTATCGCTTGACCCTGTGGAATATTGGGAAGGTGTCATGATGGACCCGTGGGCAACGCCAAAGGAAAAACACGCTGCGGCGTCGGAAAAGGCGAAATACACGAAAGCCAAGCCTGCGTCGGTTAATAAAAAGGATGCCGCCCGCGAACAGGCGTTATCTTTGAGAGAGCGTCGCCGTCAAGGGAATGCGGTGGGGGATTTTTTCCCGATGGATGAAATTCAAGGGCATGGTCATGTGCCGGTTGGTGGGGGTAAACGATGGAATTGAACACATCCCCTCCGAAATGGACGACTGCCCTGCCCGATTGGGAGCGCCGTATCATTGCCGGGGAAAGTATTGTTCCGGTCAAGCCGCTTTATCCTGTGATGGCGAATCGCGCCGTTGCGTTTATGGAGCGGTTGCGGCTTCGTGATGTGCTGGGTCAGCCGACCATAGGGGAAGTGACCCGTGATTGGGTGTATGACTTTGCCGGTGCGATGTTCGGGGCGCAAAATCCAACGACGTATCGGCGCGATATCAACGATTTTTTCTTGTTGATTGCGAAAAAGAACACGAAGTCCACAATAGCCGCTGCAATGATGATGACGGCTATCGAACTGGACGACCGTGAAAGTTCGGAATATTTGATTCTTGCGCCCACTAAGGAGGTGGCAGACAACAGCTTTATCCCGTGTCGGGACATGATTACGCTTGACCCGTATCTGTCGGCAACCTATCACGTCCAACAGCACACCCGAACCATTACGAACACGGTAACGGGCGCGACGTTGAAGGTGGTGGCGGCTGACGATAAGACTGTCGGCGGTAAGAAGGCAACCGGCGTCCTGATCGACGAGCTTCACTTGTTCGGTAAGGTTGCGGGCGCGGAATCGATGATTGCCGAGGCGACAGGCGGTCTGTTGTCCCGTATCGACGGGTTTGTGATTAAGCTTTCTACGCAGTCAACCGAGCCGCCAGCGGGGGTGTTTAAGGCTGAATTGGATTTGGCGCGGGATGTTCGTGACGGGAAAATCATCAATCCTCAGTATATGCCTGTGCTGTATGAGTTCCCGAAGGCGATGTTGGAAAGTAAGGCTTACGAAAATCCTGAGAATTTCTACATTACGAATCCTAATTTGGGCGCGTCCGTCGATACGCAGACATTAACGGGGATGCTTGCCAAAGCTAAAAGCAAGGGCGGCGAAGCGTTGATGGAGTTTTACGCCAAGCATCTGAACGTCGAAGTCGGCATGAATTTAAGAAATGACCGATGGGCGGGTGCGGATTTTTGGGAGGAAAACGGCAACCGTCCCGAAATCGACTTGGATTGGATGTTGGAACACTGCGAAGTCATCGACATTGGTGTTGACGGCGGCGGGTTGGATGACTTGCTGGGGATTTCTGTTGTTGGTCGTCTGAAGGACAATCCGCGGATGTGGGCGGCGTGGTTTCATGCTTGGGCGCATCCGTCGGTGTTGGAGCGGCGAAAGGAAATCGCGCCTGTTTTGTTGGATTTTGCCAAGCAGGGGGATTTGACGATTGTCCACCGCATCGGCGATGACAGCGATGAGGTGGCGGGGTTGGTGGCTCGTGTTTATCAGAGCGGTTTGCTGGATAAATGTGGGCTTGACCCGCACGGGGTCGGTGCGATTTTGGACGCGATGTTGGAGTATGGCGTTCCGGAAGATGCGGTTGTGGGTGTGTCGCAGGGCTGGAAATTGGGCGCAGCGATTAAGACGGCGGAGCGCAAGCTGGCGGAAGGCTGTTTTATCCATAGCGGCAGTGCGATGATGAATTGGGTGGTCGGGAATGCCCGCGTCGAGCCTCGCGCCAATGGTATTTTGATTACCAAGCAGGCGAGCGGGTCGGCGAAGATTGACCCGTTGATGGCGATGTTTGACGCGGTGTCGCTTTTGTCGCTGAATCCTGTGGCGAAAGGTAGTGTCGATGATTTTTTAAACGATATTATTATTGCTTAGGCCGTCTGATTTTCAGACGGCCTTTTGATTGGAAAGGTTATGGCGGATTTACAGGATGCTGGTTTTTGGGCGCGGATGTTGTTGCGGCTGACTGGTCGTCATCATTTGGATAAGGGCAGCAGCGCGGCTCCGTTCAGGGGCGATTCTACGCCTTCGGGGACAGCGGTTACTGCGGAAAAGGCATTGAAGCTGTCGGCTGTGTGGGCGTGTGTCCGTCTTCGGGCGGAAACTATTTCTACGCTGCCGCTACATCTTCGGGACGGGGACGGCAATATTGCGTCGGATCATCCGTTGTATGCCATTTTGCACGATTGCCCGAATGCTGATATGAGCGCGGTCGAGTTTTGGCAGGCGATGACGGTATCTCAGGATTTGTGGGGCAATGCGTATGCGCGGATATTCCGTAATTCGGTCGGGAATGTGATTGCTTTGGAGCCGATGGATTCGGAGAGTATGACGGTTGCCCGATTGGAAGACGGCGCTTTGCAGTACCGCTATTGCAAGGGTGGGAAAACAACCAAATACGCGGAAACGGAAATCCTACATTTTAAGGGTTTCTCTTTGGACGGCTTGGTCGGGTTAAGTCCTATACGTTATGCGGCGGATACTTTGGGTGGTCAGATGGATGCCAATTCGTCGGCGGCGCGTGAATTTAAAAACGGGCTGAAGGCGGGCGGATTCTTGAAGACCGGCGAGCGGGTGTTGACTGAAAAGCAACGCGCCGACCTGAAGGCGGGGTTGTTTGAATTTAGTCAGCCTGAGAATGCAGGGAAGATGATGGTATTGGAGGCGGGAATGGATGTTGCGGGCAGTTCGGTACGCATTAATCCTGCCGACGCGCAGCTTTTGGAATCCCGATATTTTGGTATCGAGGAGATTTGTCGGGCATTCAGTACACCGCCGCCGCTTATCGGGCATACGAATAAGGCGAGCAGTTGGGCAAGCAGCATGGAATCCATCAATATGGGGTTTCTGACGTATGCGGTCAATCCGATGTTGGTACGGTATGAGCAGACGATTACCCGGAAGCTCTTGAAGCCTGCCGAGCGGTCGCTTTACCGTCCGAAATTCAGCGTTGAGGGGTTGCTTCGGGCGGATAGTGCGGCGCGTGCGGCATTTTATAACCAAATGCTGCAAAACGGTGTAATGAGCCGGAACGAGGTCAGACGGCTGGAAAATTTGCCGCCTGTCGATGGCGGCGATGTGCTGACGGTACAGGTCAATATGACCACTTTGGATAAGGTAGGAAGTAATAATGAAAATTAAGAATCTGCAAATCCCGCTTGAAATCAAGTCGGTTTCCGAGACGGGCGTGTTCTCGGGATATGGCAGCGTTTTTCATAATGAAGACAGCTATGGCGATGTCGTCCGTCCGGGCGCGTTTAAGAAGTCGCTGGCGGAATGGGCGAAAAAGGGCCGCCTGCCGCCGATGTTGTGGCAGCACGACCGCCGTGAACCGATTGGGGTCTTCACTAAGATGGTGGAGGACGAAAAGGGTCTGTTTGTGGAAGGCCGTCTTTTGATTGACGATATTCCGCAGGCTCGCGCGGCTTATGCGCTGCTGAAGGAAAAGGCGTTGGGCGGGATGTCTATCGGTTATCGTGAAATTTTAATTGAGCAAGACCATGACGAGAAGGTCACTAACCTTCTTGAATTGGATTTGTGGGAGGTTTCGGTCGTCACGTTCCCCGCGAATGAGGAGGCTACGGTCGATAGTGTGAAATCGGCCCTTGCCGGTGGCGGGCTTCCTACGCTTCCTGAATTCGAAAAGTTCCTGCGCGATGCAGGGTTTTCAAAATCGCAATCTGTCGCCATTGCTTCGCACGGTTTGCGTCAACTTCTGCGCGATGCGGATGATACTGAAGCAAAAGAAATTGAATCTGCTTTGAATATTTTGAAAGGTAGCAAGTAATGAGTGAAAATTTGAAAGAATTGGTGGCAGAATTTGCCAAAGCTAAAGACGACGTTCAGGCGTTGGGTGTGGAAATCAAAGGCCGCATGGAAAAAGGCGAAACGCAATTCGCGTCCATGAAGGAGCAGGCAGACGAAGCGTTGATCAAGATGAACGAAATGTCCGCCCGTCTTTCCGAGCTTGAACAGAAAACCGCCCGTTCAGGCGGAAACGAGCCTGATGCGGTCAAGACTCTTGGTTCTGAGCTTTCCTCTGATGAAGGTATTAAAACTGTTTTGGAATCTACAAGCTCTGGATATACTGCCCGTGTAAACATGAAGGCAACAATCACCAGTTTGACGACTGATGCGGCAGGCAGCGCGGGGGCCTTGGTTTCGCCTGATCGCCGCGGCGGTATTTTGGCGATGCCTGAGCGTCGTTTGTCGATTCGTGATTTGTTGACTCAAGGTCGAACTTCCAGCAATACGGTGTCCTATGTGCGTGAAACCGGTTTCACCAATGCGACGGCATCGAAAGCGGAAGGCGAGGCATTCGACTATTCCGATTTGAAATTTGACGAAGTCCACACAACTGTCCGAACCATTGGTCATTTGATGAAGGCGAGTAAAAATATTCTCGCCGATGCGCCGCAATTGGAATCTTTCGTCAATAACCGTTTGGTTTACGGCTTGAAAGAAGTGGAAGACCGTCAATTGCTCAATGGTGACGGTTCCGGCAATAATCTGCATGGTATTTTGCCGCAGGCGTCGGCTTTTGCTGACCCTGCAAGTTTGGCGAAATATACAATTATCGACCAATTGCGCCTTGCCATGCTCCAAGCGACGCTTGCCCAGTATCCGGCTACGGGTATTGTGTTGAATCCGATTGACTGGGCGAAGCTGGAACTGGAAAAGGACACTACCGGCCGTATGTTGATTGGTAATCCGCAGAATGGCGCGACGCCGATGTTGTGGCGTTTGCCGATTGTGGAAACGACTGCGCTGGCGGCTGGTACTTTCCTTGCCGGTGCGTTTAAAATGGGCGCGCAATTGTTTGACCGCGAGGAAGTCGGCGTTGATGTGGCATTTGAAAACAAAGATGATTTTGAAAAAAATCTGGTTACATTCAAATGCTACGAGCGTTTGGCTTTGGCTGTTTACCGTCCTGAAGCCTTTATTAAAGGCACCTTGGCGGCTAAGGTGTAATTTTGGGCAAGGTCGTCTGAATTTCAGACGGCCTTTTTTATTTGGAGGTCGATATGAAAAGCTATGTTGTTTTGGAGCAGCATTACGGCGATAAGCAGTATTGGGCCGGCGACAAGCGCGAGATGTTGGAAGCTGACGCGGCGCGTTTGATTGAGCTTGGTCTGATTGCCGAAGCGGAATCTTCGGAAGATGACAATAATCCTGAACCTGAGAAGAAAACCGGTCGTAAGGCTAAGGGCAATGCGCCTAAGAATAAGGCGGATGATGTGAATCCGTCTGAAACTGTTATTCAGCCTGAAGAGGTTGTTCAGCCTGAAGAGGTTGTTCAGCCTGAAGAGGTTGTTCAGCCTGAAGAGGTTGT
>CAUVJL010000036.1:0-21599 GCA_963552075.1 uncultured Neisseria sp. | reverse complement strand
CCGGCCTGTCACGCCGGGGGTCGCGGGTTCGAGCCCCGTCCGCCGCGCCAAATTTTAAAAATACCGGCTTTTGCCGGTATTTTTTTTTGCGCGTAAGAAACGAACGTAGAAAAAGAGCGGTATTTAGTTTTTCAGACGATGTGCATTAGGAAGGTCGTCTGAAAAGCTTCAATCAGCGTTCTCATCGCGTTTATCATACTTTCTCAGGAAAATCACTGTCCAAATCAAGCTGATTAAAATACTGCCAAAAAAGGCAATCTCAAAGAAAACAACCAAATCCCCGAGGCAGCCGACTCCGCAATTTCCGCTATTACTGCTCAGAAAATCATTAATATAAGCGACAACATAAAGAATTGCCACAAACTCAGGAATAGCCATCAACCAAATACCTAAAACATTCAACCATTTCATCAGCGTCTTACAACCTCTTTTTTAGCATTTAGGCAGTATATATGACGGTATGACAGAAGACAATGCACCAGCGATGGCCATATACAGGCTGAACAGCCCGAATGCCGAAAAAGAAAAGTCCTGCGAAATCATCTGAACGAGGATGAAAGAGGAGAAAATCCAATAATAAAATGCCGTCAAACCCGCCGCCTTTATCTTATCTTTCCTATTGCATTTCAAATTCAACTTCTCGGCAGTATAACCGACAAAATAGCCGGGAATACAAGAGGTCAGCAAGACCAGTCCCACAACCAATAAAGAAAGTGGAAAAGTAAATATTAAAAATAAAAATACCCCTCCCAGTAAGTTAGAAATATCTGTTCTCGGAATAGGGGAAAGAAACAAAATCAGCCAAAAAGCAACGATAAACAGTGGCACCCCCATATCAAATTGGTGCGCGTATAAGCCCGATAAGGGGTGAAATCTTCTTCTGGTGAATATTCCATAATCTTTCTTCGTAAGCTGTGCAAATGGCATTTACTCTAAACAATTATCCCCAGCGCTACAAAATTCATATCCCTTTTCTTTTTAAAAGGTCGTCTGAAAACAACAATCCTGGGTAAAATCCCTGTTTACTCCTACAAAAACCCCTCTTCCCGCAAAAACTTCTCCAACTTCTCCGCAAATGCCTTATACCCCGCCGCGTTGGCGTGTATTTGGTCGGATTTCAACTTTTCATCACTCAAAATCTCAGACCATGCGCCGCCGAACAAAGGAATTTTGTATTGTTCGGCAAGCTCCTGATAAAGCGGACGATCGCTCAAATGACCGAACAATGCGCCGACACTCAAGTGCGGTACGCCCACCAAGACGGCTGGGATGTTTTCCTTCTGCACGCTTTCGATGATTTTGGCGATATTGTTACGGGTTTCGGCTTCGGAAAATTTACGCAAGAAGTCGTTGCCGCCTATGCCGATAATCACAAGCTTGGGTTGGTGTTGCAACAGCGCGGGCAGGCGCGACAGGGCTTGTGCGGAGGTATCGCCGGAAACGCCGCCGTTGATGATGTCCCAACCGGTCAGCTTTTGCAGTTGCGCGGGATAGGATTCGTCAGGGTTTGCGCCGTAGCCGTAGGTAAGCGAGTCGCCCAAAGCCAGTACGGTACTGCCTGCGGCAATTTTCGCCTGCTTTTTGCCGGATTTACTGCCGCAAGCTGCCAGCAGTAGAACGCTTGTGTAAGCAAGGAATGTTCTTCGTGTAAGCATATTTTGTTTCTGATTTTTTAAAGTATTACGGAAGCTGCCGCGTTAATTTTGTACATCTTAATCTACAAGCCGGAAGCTGACTGGAATGTTAAACTGTGACCAAACAGGTTTTCCATTTTCTACGCTAGGCAGAAAAATATTTCTCATTACACCTTTCCTTGCTGCATTATCCAACCTGTTGGAACCCGAACGTTTCACCACCTTGACGCTGTCCAATTTGCCCTCAGGCGAAACTACGGCCCCCAATATAACACTACCTTCTTCCCCATTTTCCTCCGCCGCCGGAGGATAGGGTATGGTGGTCATCTGATGGTACATCCCGCCTCTATAGTTATCGTTTTCCCCATAGAGCAAGTAAATATGTTCCGCATAAGACGGAACGTTTTGACACACACTCTGCACCTCGCCATTTGCATCGGTTTGATCAGAGCAAGTTTGAGCAGGTTTATATCGTTTCGGACGATTCTGCGCCAATGCAGCTTTGCACAATGCCGTTCCTGCCGACTTATCACGGCACACTGCGCCATCAACCCTGCCTTTTTCATTAATGACGGACAACACCGGCAACACGCCGCCCTTACGCCCGTCAGGCATCGGAACAACCGCCACCTGCGGGTTCGCTGCCTGAGGGCGCTTCAGGATTTCTTCAACAGGCGGCAGTTTTTTGTCCGGCATGGTGGAACATGCAGTCAGAAGAGTGGGCAGCATCAAGAGTGTTAAAACGGATGGTTTGAACAGGTTCATTTTTTGTTTTCTTTATGTTTGATGATTTATCTTGTGGGGTTATTAAAAAGATTATGACATAGAAAATAGGGAAAACCTGAATTTCAAAGGATAAAATCTGCCTCAAGGTCGTCTGAAAACAGTTATTTCTGAAACCGACAAAGCAAGTTGCCCCAAACCCGTTTTCAGACGACTTCTGCCCATTTCGGGCAGCATTCTAAAACTTCTTGATAAACCGGACAGCTTTCAATATGCGCGCCGGGCAGGTAGCCGGTACTCATTAAAAATTCGCCGACGATTTCGCCGCCGACAAATTTGAAATGTTTTTTAAACAGCTTCACCCATTCTGCCTTGTCGAGCGGATGGTGCGCATCGAGCCAGTTTTTGAATGAGCCGTATTCTTGCTGTATTTGTTTGATTTGTCGCGCGTTATAAATGGCTGCGTTGATTTTCAGGCGGTTGCGGACGATGCCTGCATCGGCAAGCAGCCGCTCAATATCGGCTTCGTCAAATGCGGCGACCGTATCGATGTCGAAACCTTTAAATGCCGTCTGAAATGCTTGCTGCTTCTTCAGCATCAGCGTCCAGCTCAATCCTGCCTGATTGATTTCCAACACCAGCCGCTCAAACAATTCATTGTCGTCCTCAATCGGAAAACCGTATTGCGTGTCATGATAATGTTGGTTGGGGTTGTCCGTATCGTCGGGTAGCGTGGCGACAAATTCGCAGTAATTCATGTTTATTGAGGAAAAATTGAAATAAAGGTCGTCTGAAAGTATTTTCAGACGACCTAAGACCTGCACCATCAAACAGGCGCAAAACCTGTTTGGATATTTGCAAAAATCAAGCTACTTCGCCTGCGTATTGTTCGGCAGTCAACAGACCGTCGTAATCGGCAGGGTTGGCAGGTTTGATTTTGAAGAACCAGCCTGCGCCGTAAGGGTCGCTGTTGGCAGTTTCCGGCGCGCTGGGCAAATCTTCGTTGACGGCGACGACTTCGCCCGCAATCGGCGCGTACACGTCGGACGCGGCTTTCACAGACTCAACCACACCGGCTTGTTCTTCGGCGGCAAGGTTCGCGCCGACTTCGGGCAGCTCGACGAACACGATGTCGCCCAACAACTCTTGCGCATGGTGGGTAATGCCAACGGTAATGATACCGTCGTCTTCAAGGCGCAGCCATTCGTGGCTGGCAACGTATTTCAGTTCGGCGGGGATGTTGTTGCTCATGGTTTGATTCTCCATTGGTTTTTTGGCTTAAAGAGTGAAGCCTTCGGATATGATCGACAGGCTGTTTTACGTTTGCTTTCAGACGACCTTAATTTTAATAAAGGTCGTCTGAAACCGCATCAATCAAACTGTTTCTGTCCGTTGCGTACAAACGGCAGTTTCAATAC
This sequence comes from uncultured Neisseria sp., assembly GCA_963552075.1. GTDB lineage: Bacteria > Pseudomonadota > Gammaproteobacteria > Burkholderiales > Neisseriaceae > Neisseria. The sequence continues at coordinate 17,824 of CAUVJL010000036.1, read as the reverse complement.
GCGCACGTCCACTTCCTTGCCGCGCATCAGCACTTTGGCAGTATCGCCGTCAAAATCTTTCGGAACGCGGGCAATGGCGATAGATTGTTTCAAGCTGGGTGAGAATACGCCGCTGGTGGTTTCGCCTTTGCCTTTGTCGGTCAACACTTCCATATGCGCGCGCAAGATGCCGCCTTTGTCGAGCAGCAAACCGACTTGTTTGACGGCAACGCCTTTTTCTTTCAATGCCAGCAAGGCGGCTTTGCCGACGAAATCGCGGCTTTCGTCTTTCAAATCAACCGTCCAACCCATGCCTGCTTCGAGCGGGCTGGTGTCGTCGTCCATATCGTTGCCGTAGAGGTTCATGCCGGCTTCCATGCGCAGGGTGTCGCGCGCGCCGAGGCCGCAGGGCTGCACGCCGGCTTGTTGCAGGGCTTTGAAGAATGCAACGGCTTCGGTGCCGGGCAGGATGACTTCGACACCGTCTTCACCGGTGTAGCCGGTGCGGGCGACAAACCAGTCGTTGCCCAAATCCGCGCCTTGGAACGGTTTGAGGTTGTGGACGACATCCGCCCATTCGGGTTTGACGGTCAGGAGTTTTTCGATGGCTTTAGGGCCTTGTACGGCAAGCATGCCGAGGTCGTAGCGCGGATTGAAGGCAACGCCGAATTCTTGTCCGACTTTGTGGAATTGCGCCGTGTCTTTTTCGCGGGTCGCGCCGTTGGACACGATGCGGTATTGGGTTTCGGCTTCGTTGGTGCGGTAAACGATCAAGTCGTCAATCACGCCGCCGTTGTCGTTGAGCAGCGCGGAATAAAGGGCTTTGCCGACGAAGGCGAGTTTGGCAACGTCGTTGGCAATCAGTTTGCGGAAAAAGGCTTTGGCATTTGCGCCTGCTACGTCGGTAACAAGCATATGTGATACGTCGAACATACCGGCGTCGGTGCGCACGGCTTCGTGTTCGGCGATTTGCGAACCATAATGGATGGGCAGCTCCCAGCCGGCAAAATCGACCAGCTTCGCGCCTGCATCTTGATGGGCTTGATAAAACGGGGTGGTTTTCAGGGCAGTCATTCTCAAGTTTCTCCGGATTTATTGTTCAGATGCCGCCCGCGCACCTATGCGCGGATGACCCTATCTGTCCTTGAACCTGAGATTTTCGGCCGTATCCGCTGGATGGCAAACCAGTCTGCTCACTGCTTTGCGCGGTTGTCTGAATGGTGGTTCAGACGGCCTTCTCCCCTTCGGTGGGTGCGATCGCACCGCTCTCCAGATGTTTTATTTCAATGTGCAGTCCCTGTTGCCTGAGCGATTTAAGGGCATCTGCGCCTTCGGCGGCTACATGTAACCTGATGTAGCTCTCTCCTGCACATGCCCCGATTATGGCTTGAAAAGGCGGTTTGGGCAAGCCGTCTTTTATATGGCTGCCATTCGTTTTGCCCAAATTGGCTAAAACCTGTTTGCAGATATGAAATTACATCAATTTGTTTGCATCCATACTTTTTAACACAGATTATTTTCAAAAATACTTTTTCATTGGTTGATTGTATGTTAAGTAAATGTTATTTGTTATATACTCTGCCTAACTGGTCAATCTGAGCGTTCACACGAACGCTATCCGACTAATTTCCATCTTATACAGCAACAGGGAGCAAACTAAATGACACCGATAACCTTGGATAAAACCGACCTTAAAATCTTACAAGTCCTACAAGAAAACGGCAGATTGACCAATGTCGAATTATCCGAGCGGATCGCGCTTTCACCCTCCCCCTGCCTGCGCCGCCTGAAGCAATTGGAAGACGCGGGCATCATCCGCCAATATGCCGCCCTGCTCTCCCCCGCAGCCGTCCATTTGGGCTTGCAGGCGTTTATCCGCGTTTCCATCAGCAAGGCAAAAGATGCGCGCGAAGACTTTGCACAATCGGTGCAAGAATGGCCCGAAGTATTGAGCTGCTTCGCCCTCACCGGCGAAACCGACTACCTGCTCCACGCATTTTTCACCGATATGAACTCATTTTCCCATTTCGTTTTGGATACGCTCCTGTCTCACCACGGCGTACAAGACGCGCAGTCCAGCTTCGTGTTGAAAGAAATCAAAAACACAACCGCCCTGCCGCTGGGACACCTCATCCCCGATTAAAGGCAAAACACAAAGGTCGTCTGAAAACGTAAACCCTGTATTTCTCAGCGTTTTCATTTTCAGACGACCTTTTTCCGTCCTAACGGCGATATCCTGAGAACAGAGAATTTCATGCTATACTTGAGAACTATTTTTAATTAAATCAAATCCGAATCCCCGCATGACTACCCCTGACTCCGCCACCGTAACCGACCACACCCGCCAATGGCTCGAAAAAGCCGTCATCGGACTCAACCTCTGCCCCTTTGCCAAAGCGCCGCACGTCAAAAACCTCGTGCGCATCAGCGTCAGCCAAGCCCGCCATCTGGACGGTTTCCTCGAAGACCTCGACCGCGAATTGCAACTTTTGGGCGACACGCCCGCTGACGAGCTGGAAACCACCCTGCTTGTCCACCCGACCCTTTTTCCCGACTTCGACACCTTCAACCAAATGCTCGACATTGCCGATGCCGCCGTTGTGGACAACGGTTTGGAAGGCATTGTCCAAATCGCCCCGTTTCATCCCGATTTCCAATTTGAAGGCACAAATTCAGACGACATCGGCAACTACACCAACCGCTCACCCTACCCCACCCTGCACCTTATCCGCGAAGACAGCATCGCCAAAGCCGCACAAGCTTTTCCTGATGCTTCCGCCATTTTCGAGCGCAACATCGCCCTGCTCGAAAAAATGGGGCACGAAGGCTGGGACAAGCTCGATATTCCCCGCTGCCCGTTTGATCACGGCAAAACCAAAGCATCCGAATAAGATTTCCAACAAAACAACATGATTCGCTACTTACTCATCTTTTGCGGCGCAGTTTCCTTTCTCTTAGGCATCATCGGCATTTTTCTGCCGATTATGCCCACCACCCCCTTCATCATCCTTGCCGCCGCCTGCTGGGCAAAAGCTTCGCCCCGTTTCCACCGCTGGCTGCACCAACACCGCTATTTCGGCCCCATGATACAAAACTGGGAAAACAACGGCGCCGTCCCGCGCAAAGCCAAAATCTTCGCCATCAGCATGATGAGCTTATCCTGCATCTTCATGTTTTGGCGGTTTCCCGAAAAATGGTGGATAGGAGCGGCGTCCACATTGGGCTGCGGCTGCGTCGCTGTCTGGATGTGGTTGCGTCCCAAACCCTGAGTCGTGTTCAAAATCCGATATTCAATTATAGTGCCTCTTTAGCTGAATACCATGCAGCAACAAACTATCCTCAAACCAAACTTCTAATCCCAATATACATAGAATGTTGACATCAGAAAATTCCGTGTCTAATATCATTATCATGGAATTACAAAGACAATCGGCTTTAAGACAAGCCTCTGACAACAAAGATGTGATTGATCCCAAGAAAAATAAATGAGGAATCCCTTTATGAATAAATTTGTTTTAACCCTTTTTCTTGGCGCGTCTTCCGCCGTCTCCTTTGCCTGTTCGCCCGGCATTGGCGGCGGCCCTTCCGGAGACCCCCATTGTATGGCCCCTATTTTGGCAAACGATCCCTATTACAATGGTTCTATGAATAATGGTCAAGTAGGCAGACCTAAGACCACTACTATATATCTCCCTTCTAAATACGGTGCTGTAGCTGTGAATCCGGATACAGGTTACGTAAGCGGCGTATTAAATCAGGACTCTTTGTCTAAAGCGAAGGAAACTGCTCTGGCTGAGTGCAGGAAAAGAGATCCTCAAGGTTCATGCAAAATAGTTTCATGGGTTAGGAATGGATGTATTGCTGGAGCCGAAGGCAAGGCAATTAATCCTCCGGGACATTGGCGTTCTTTTTATATGGGTACAGAAAAAGGATTAGCAGAAGCTGTCGCATTGGCGAAATGTAAAGCTGATTCTAGCCTGAGCAACTGCCGTATTATTTTACCTGAAGGCTGTTCTCTCCCCTGACATTTAACAATCCTAATGGTCGTCTGAAAACGCAGTTTCCGTTCCGAAACCGTATTTTCAGACGACCTTTTGTCATTTCAAACCATCGGTTTTAAAATATCCGCAACACAAACTGCCAAAAGGAAAACCGCCATGGCACAATTCTTCGCCATCCACCCCGACAACCCGCAGGAACGCCTGATCAAACAAGCCGCCGACATCGTCCGCAGCGGCGGAGTCATCGTGTACCCCACCGACTCCTGCTACGCGCTCGGCTGCAAACTCGGCGACAAAGCCGCGATGGAACGCATCCTCGCCATCCGCAAAATCGACTTGAAACACCACCTGACCCTCATGTGCGCCGATTTGAGCGAATTGGGCACTTACGCCAAAGTCGACAACGCCCAATTCCGCCAGCTCAAAGCCGCCACTCCCGGCAGCTACACCTTCATCCTGCAAGCCACCAAAGAAGTCCCCAACCGCACGCTGCACCCGAAACGCAAAACCATAGGCCTGCGCGTTCCCGACAACAACATCGCTCTGAGCCTGTTGCAGGAATTGGGCGAGCCGCTGCTCAGTTGCACCCTGATGCTGCCCGAAGACGACGAGCCGCTGACCGATCCTTACGAAATCCGCGACCGCCTCGAACACAGCGTCGATTTGGTGATTGACGGCGGCTGGTGCGGTACCGAGCCGACCACCGTCATCGACATGACCGACGGCACAGAGCTCATCCGCCAAGGCAAAGGCGACACCGCCCTATTCGGTCTGTAAATCCCAAAAACTAAAAGGTCGTCTGAAAACCCAAATCGGTTTTCAGACGACCTTTTGACATTGCCCCAGCCGAAAACAATCGGCTTATTCGGAAATCACCGATGCTGCGGGTTGTAGCGGTTTTCCAAGCGCAGGAACACCCAGCCCAAGAAAGTTGTCATCAAGAGATAAATCAGCGCGACGGTATAGAGCGGTTCTTCATAAACGGAATAGCGGCCGCTAATCGTACTTTGCACATAAGCCAGCTCCGCCACGGCAATGACGGACAACAGCGAGCTGTCTTTCAAAAGCGTAATAAATTCGCTGGCAAGCGGCGGCAGCATACGGCGCAACGCCTGCGGGAGAATCACATAGCGCATAGCCTGCGGATAAGTCAGACCCAGCGAACGCGCCGCTTCCATCTGACCGCGGTCGATGGACTGGATGCCCGCGCGGAAAATCTCGCAGATATACGCGCCGGAGTTGGCAATCAAGGCAAGCGAACCGGCAATCAGCGCGCCGTAAGAGCGTCGGATTTCCACCGCCTCATCGCCGTTAATCAGCAAACCGTCGGTAGGATGGACGAAAAACGGGAACCAAACGTAAGACCAAATCACAATCTGCACAAACAGCGGCGTACCACGGAACAGCGTTACATACAGCAGCGAAACCTTACGCAAAACCCAAGCCAGCGCGCGCATGGGCGCACCCGCCTTTTCCAGATGAATCAAGCGCGCCAGCGCGAGCAGCAGACCCAATACGGAGCCGCCCGCCGTCGCCACTACGGTCAAGCCCAGCGTCGTTAGCGCGCCGTAGAAAAACATCCAGCGGTATTCGTAAATAATGTCAAACCGAAAATCCATACTCGTCCGCCTGTCTAAAACTCCGGGAAACGGTTTGCGGCAGCCGCCCGATTCCCGAACATTGGAAAAATGAAACTCAATATTTTACAAGAAAATACATTCTTTGAATGCCTTTTTGTTAAATTAATCGGGTTGCCGTCCGTTTTTTACATTTCCCCGCCCGTCGCGCCTATCCGCCCATTGTTACTCCAAAACCCGTTTTCCTCTGAAAAAACAACGCCAAACAATCCCGATATGCCGCCGTAAAATTGACCGTCCCGACAAAAAAGCGGATAATCCGCCCATCCTTAAAACACCTTTTCAGACGACCTTTCCCCGTGATTCAAAAGGTCGTCTGAAACCTTTTATAAAGCACAAACATGAAAGCACCCGAACTCCTCCTTCCCGCCGGCGGCCTCGAACGTATGCGCGCCGCCTACGACTACGGCGCAGACGCCGTTTATGCCGGCAGCCCGCGTTACTCCCTGCGCGCCCGCAACAACGAATTTGCCAAACTCGACGTCCTCGAGCAAGGCATTAAAGAAGCGCACGAGCGCAACAAAAAATTCTTCCTGACCGTCAACACGCTGCCGCACAACTCCAAACTCAAAACCTTCGTTTCCGATATGGAACCCTTGATTGCCATGAAACCCGATGCGCTGATTATGGCGGATCCGGGTTTGATCATGACCGTGCGCGAAAAATGGCCGGAAATGCCGATTCACCTGTCCGTACAGGCCAACACCACCAACTACTGGGGCGTAAAATTCTGGCAAAATATCGGTGTCGAACGCATTATTCTGTCGCGCGAATTGAGCATGGAAGAAATCGCCGAAATCCGCCAAGAATGCCCCGACATCGAGCTTGAAGTCTTCATTCACGGCGCATTGTGCATCGCTTACTCCGGCCGTTGCCTATTGTCGGGCTACTTCAACCACCGCGACCCCAACCAAGGCACCTGCACCAACTCCTGCCGTTGGGATTACAAAGTCCACAACGCCGTCGAAAGCGACGCGGGTGATGCCCAGCTTCTGCAAGGTTTCAACTTTGAAAAAGCCCAAGAAGAAGCCAACCAAAACTTCGAAGGCATCAACGGTCAAAAACGCCATCCCTACGCCGACAAAGTTTTCTTGATTGAAGAGTCCAACCGCCCGGGCGAAATGATGCCGATTATGGAAGACGAACACGGCACCTACATCATGAATTCCAAAGACCTGCGCGGCATCGAAGTCGTCGAAAAACTCGCCAAAATCGGCGTGGACAGCCTCAAAGTCGAAGGCCGCACCAAGTCGCTCTACTACGTCGCCCGCGTCGCCCAGTCCTACCGCAAAGCGATTGACGACGCCGTTGCAGGCCGTCCGTTCGACTACGGCTTGTTGAGCGAACTCGAAGGCCTCGCCAACCGCGGCTACACCAGCGGCTTCCTCGAACGCCACCAAACCCAAGACTACCAAAACTACCTCAGCGGCCATTCCACCGCCAAACAAAGCCAATACGTCGGACACGTTACCGAAATCGACGCCGAAGGCTGGGCAACGGTGGAAGTCAAAAACCGCTTCGCCGTCGGCGACACTTTGGAAATCATCCACCCCGAAGGCAACCAAACCATTACGCTGGAACAAATGACCCGCAAAGGCGCAGCCGTCGAAGTCGCCCCGGGCAACGGCATCCAAGTCAAAATCCCGAATATGCAGGGCAAAGAAAAAGCCTTGCTGGCGCGGGTTATCAAATAATCATGAGGTCGTCTGAAAATTTTCAGACGACCTTTTGCCTTTTGTTAAGGAACTGTATGAACGAACAAACCAAACAGGCGGCTCAGACCATAGGTCGTCTGAAACGTAAAGCCAGCGACGAAGAACGGCTGCAAGGCTGGCGCGAAACCTGCGCCGAACAAGGATTAAGCGGCGAATTTATCCTGACCGCCAAGCTTAACGGCGCGGCGTATACCGAGGAAGAAGCCCGCATGGTGGCGGAGCTTTTCGGCAAATAAACTGACAATTTATTATTTTAAAATTACAAATCATATCAAAACTTGACAAATTTACCGATTTTGATTATAGTCGTATCTGAGTTAACATTGCCGATTTGACACAGCTTGCGGGCATTAACAGCTAAAGCGTATTTTCATTTTCTGCTGTTTTTATTCCTTTCTTTATATCCAAGCCCGTTGTGTACAGCATCGGGCTTCTTTTTTTTCCGGAAGTATCAGGAAGTATTTATGATTATTTTGGACAACGTTTCCAAACATTACCAAACGCGCGACAAAACCCGTTTTGCCGCCGTCGAGCCGACCAGCCTCGAAATCCAAGACGGCGAAATCTTCGGTCTGATGGGCTATTCCGGCGCGGGCAAATCCACCCTGTTGCGACTGATTAACCTGTTGGAACGTCCCGACAGCGGCAAGGTCAATGTGTGCGGACAAGAACTGACCGCGCTTGATGCCGCCGCATTGCGTCAGGCGCGGCAGAATATCGGCATGGTGTTTCAGCAGTTTAATCTTTTGAGCAACCGTACCGTCGCCGACAATGTTGCCTTTCCTTTGGAAATCGCCGGATGGTCGTCTGAAAAAATCAAAGAACGCGTCAAAGAATGCCTTGAAATCGTCGGCTTGACCGAACGCGCCGACCACTACCCCGCCCAGCTTTCCGGCGGACAAAAACAGCGCGTCGGCATCGCCCGCGCGCTCGCGCCCAAACCCCAAGTCATCCTCGCCGACGAACCGACTTCCGCCCTCGACCCCGCCACCACGCGCAGCGTCTTGGAATGTTTGGAAGACATCAACAAGCGCTTCAACGTCACCATCGTCATCGTAACCCACGAAATGAGCGTCATCCGCCGCCTGTGCGACCGCGCTGCCCTTTTGGATAAAGGAAAAGTGGTGGAAATCGTCGAAGTACGCGGCAACCAAATCCACGCCCAATCCGAAATCGGGCGCGAGCTGATTCGGGAGGACTGATATGGCAGACTTAACATTCGAACAAGCCGTTTCCACCATCGTCGGCATGAAAGACGAAATCGTCCGCGCCTTGGGCGAAACCTTCGTTATGGTCGGGTTGTCCACCACGATTGCCGTCATCTTCGGCACGCTCTTGGGCGTCTTGCTTTTCGTGACTTCCAACCGCCAGCTTCATTACAACAAGCCGGTGAATTTCCTGCTCGACAACTTAGTCAACCTGATGCGCGCCTTCCCCTTCGTCATCCTGATGATTGCTATGATACCCGCAACCCGCGCCATCGTCGGCAGCACCATCGGCCCGATTGCCGCCTCACTGGTATTGAGCGTGTCCGGCCTGTTTTACTTCGCCCGACTGGTGGAACAAAACCTGCGCGAAGTCCCCAAAGGCGTGATTGAAGCCGCCACCGCCATGGGCGCATCGCCGCTTGCCATCGTCCGCAAAGTCCTCTTGAACGAAGCGCGCGCGGGCATGGTTTCCAGCATCACCGTCCTCGCCATCGGTCTGCTCTCGTACAGCGCGGCGGCAGGCATGATAGGCGGCGGAGGCTTGGGCGATCTCGCCATCCGCTACGGCTACTACCGCTACCAAACCGAAGTCATTATTTTCATCGTCGCCATCCTCGTGCTGCTCGTTATCCTGATACAAAGCATCGGCAACGCGTTGGCGCGGAAATTGGACAAACGTTAAACCTCACAAACGCAAACAAGGTCGTCTGAAAATACCTTATGCATTTTCAGACGACCTTTTGAGTGAAAAAATACAACATGAAATCTGCCAAAAAAATTCTAATTGCCGTTTATTTAATCAATATCGGCAACATCCTTTGGTACTTTATCGGCCCCATGAACCATATCCCGAAAATATTGTACATAGGCCTGAGTGTCGGCATCTTTCTTGCACAACTCATCATCTTGGAAAAATTAGAACGCCCGACCTCCGATGACGTCAACGCGCACAACAGCAAAATGCTGCGTAACGATATGGGCTTCTTCATTTTACTGTGTCTCGGATTATTGGCTGTCTTTATGATATGGTCCCTTCTCGCCTCACCTGTCCCCATCTGGGGCATCCTTTCATTTGACGATATGGTTTCCATAGGGGAAATGAACGGATCAATTGGCACGATGGACATCGATGAAATGGGCGAAATCAGCGAGCCGGATGAAAGTGCCATGATGGCTGAAGACTATGATGATGAAATGGACGGACACGCCGTAATCGACGGAACAGATGAAATGTATGAAAGTCCCGATACCGCCTTTGATGTTTCTCCGTTCGCCACCTCGTTGGATTGGCTTAAAATCATCTCAGCCCTGACTTTTAAAGCAGGATTGATTTGGCTGTGTTACCGTTCCATCAAAGGGCTGTACTTCACGATAAAAAACCGTCCCGTTTCCCATAAATGGATTTAAAATTCAACCTGTCCCGACGGCAAAGGCCGTCTGAAAAATCGACTTAACACTTACCAGGAGTAAAACATGCAGACAAACACCTTATTCAAAACCCTTTCCGCCGCCGCGCTCGCCGTAGTACTCGCAGCCTGCGGCGGTCAAAAAGACAGCACCCCTGCCGCATCCGCCGCATCGCCTGCCGCCGACAATGGTGCGAAAAAAGAAATCGTCTTCGGCACGACCGTCGGCGACTTCGGCGACATGGTCAAAGACCAAATCAAACCTGCGCTAGAGAAAAAAGGTTATACCGTCAAACTGCTTGAATTCGCCGATTACGTCCGCCCCAACCTCGCTTTGGCAGAAGGCGAACTGGACATCAACATTTTCCAACACAAGCCTTATCTGGACGACTTCAAAAAAGAACACAAATTAGACATTACCGAAGTCTTCCAAGTGCCGACTGCGCCTTTGGGTCTGTATCCGGGCAAACTGAAATCACTGGACGAAGTCAAAGACGGCAGCAGCGTTTCCGCGCCTAACGACCCGTCCAACTTCGCCCGCGCGTTGGTGATGTTGAACGAATTGGGCTGGGTTAAGCTGAAAGACGGTGTTAATCCGCTGACCGCTTCCAAAGCCGACATCGCCGAAAACCTGAAAAACATCAAAATCGTAGAACTGGAAGCCGCACAATTGCCGCGCAGCCGCGCCGACGTCGATTTCGCCGTTGTTAACGGCAACTACGCTATGAGCAGCGGCATGAAGCTGACCGAAGCCCTGTTCCAAGAACCGAGCTTCGCCTACGTCAACTGGGCTGCCGTCAAAACCGCCGACAAAGACAGCCAATGGCTCAAAGACGTGACCGAAGCCTACAACTCCGACGAGTTTAAAGCCTACGCGCGCCAACGCTTCGCAGGTTACAAATACCCTGCCGCATGGGGTGAAAACGCCGCAGCCGGCGCGAAAGCCGAAGCCGCTTCTACTGCTTCAGCAGCAAGTGCTACCGCAGCCTCCGGCGCTTCCGCAGCAAAATAAACTGTAAGTCCTAAAGTAAAAGGTCGTCTGAAAACCCAAATCAGGTTTCAGACGACCTTTTTGCCGTATATGGCGGTCAAATATAGTGGATTAAATTTAAATCAGGACAAGGCGACGAAGCCGCAGACAGTACGGATAGTACGGCAAGGCGAGGCAACGTCGTACAGGTTTAAAGTTAATCCACTATACATTCAACGCAAAGCAATGCGCCCCAATCTTACGATGGAGGTTATTTGTCTTTTATTTTGCCGCGCAAACTCAAGGTTTGCCTTACCGGATGCGAATAGGTGTCTTTTTCCGCCGTCAGTTCCAACTCCAATTCCGTCAGTTTTTGCAAATACTCGGAAGCCATGACCGTCGGCTCTTTTGTCAATTCTTCGAACTGCTTTTTCGCCTCATCAAACCGACTCAGTTTGCGCAACATTTCTCCGCGCACCAACTTGGTATTCACACGCTTTTCAGCCGGCAGGCCGCCATCTTTCAAAGTCAAATCGGCGTAATGCAGGACTTTCTCCAGATCTTGCTGATGACCGCCCAACCAGCTGGCATGCAAAAATATCGACATCATTTGTTCTGCGTTTTGATTTTCGCCCGCCAACTCCAACATTACCCCCGCCAACCTTTGCGCAGAGGCCTTTTCAGCCACCTGCTTGAGATAAGCTTCGCTCCGGATAACTTTTTCATACTTATTCAATTCTTGTTGCGTAAAGTCATCCTTAAACATCACAAACTTATTGCTAGGACAAACAGGAATGGGGGCAGGCGCCATAATCATACCTACCGGCTCCAAATCAGTCTTCATATCTACCGAAAAGCCCGACATTACCATAACCGATGTGAATTTTTCGCCGCCTATCGGACAAGTATGTTCGACCGGACGCGTAGTCAACGCATTGGCATGCGTACAAACAGCAAGTGACAAGACGAAGGCTGAAAGTTTGATTTTCATTAGGATTTCCTTAATATTTCCGTATTTAAAGCGGCATAAATCTTGTTTTGCCTGTCCAAAATTTGAATTTATAGTGGATTAACTTTAAACCAGTACGGCGTTGCCTCGCCTTGCCGTACTATCTGTACTGTCTGCGGCTTCGTCGCCTTGTCCTGATTTAAAGTTAATCCACTATATCGTCAAAAAAGGGAATTCTAATCACAAAGAACCCATATTCGCAAACAATAAAGGCTTGCGCCAGACTCTAAGCTTGGTCGCAAACCTCCTGCTTTCACATAACGTGATCGGTTTACACCTCCGCCGATTTGCCGGTCACTTTTTCAAACGCTTGAATCAGCCTTCCAATCACGGCATCTTCGCCAAACTCGTTCAAACAATCTGCACGCAATTTTTCCGCTGAAAACTTTCCTCGTTCTTCATACATCCGAATCAGCGCATCACTCAGGGCTTCTATATTTTCAGTCGGAATCAGATAACCATTGTCTTCATTGACAATCGACTGTGGCCCGCCGCACATCGTCGCAATGACCGGCAAACCTTGCGAAAGCGCCTCGATAAATACCACGCCGAATGTTTCCACACGGCTGGCGAGCACAAAAGCATTGCTATGGCGCATCAAATCCAAGACCTCATCCGTCTTCAACGCGCCCAAAAAGGTGACGGCATGACCGATGTCCAATTCGTCGACCAAGCGGCGCAGATTTCCCGCCTCCGCGCCATTGCCGCCGATTTTGAGTTTAAGGAAGGGGTATTTCTCCAAAGCTTTGGCAAAGGCAGGGAGCAATAAGTCATGCCCTTTCAGATGGCGCAAGTGGGAAACGGAGCAAAACGTGAAATCCTGATGGGACTTATCGAAAGGCTCGAACGGACGCGCAAAGTTATCGCCCAAAATATTCGGCAGATATTCCCAATCCAAACCGTATTTCTCGCGCAGCAATGCACAAAAATCCTTACTGACCGCAAAACGCGCCTGACAATGTCGGGCGGATTCTTTCATACTGGGCCATTGGTTCGGACGGACCAGGTTGCGGGCAATCGCGCTGCTGTGTTCGGTAATCACATAAGGAATACCGTATTTCTTAGAAATTTCATGTGCCAAAACGCCGCCGAAATTCATCGTATGCGCATGGAGGACATCAGGTTTGCCGTTTTCTGCCACATACCGCTTAAAAGCCTTCATCCCCGCCCTTACCCAACGGATACGGTCGATATCGACGATAGGGCAATGCGGGAAAAAATACATGCTGTCGTAAACATAAGTATTCAAACCGCCCTGCCGGTGATGCCGCATTCCATAAGGTCCGGTCAAAATACTTTTCCACTCCGTCCGCAACGAGCGGAACAAAGGCGCAATGACCCCTACTTTCAAGCCTTTGCGCTGCAAAGCCTGAGCTTGCAAACGGAAGAAAATCCCGTCCACATCCGTTTCAGATTTCGGATACCACGATGGAAGAACGACAACATGCATTTTTTACTCCTTACGCCAACCCTGCCAAAGACAATCTGCATCATTGCCCACAAAGTCAAAAAATATAAAAAACAATAATTTAGTTATATTACAAACAACCGCAGGTTTTCAAGTGATTATAAATAACAGCATTACAACTCAAAGCATGAATTAAAACATATATATGACAAAGTACCCAAACCGCAAGTTAAAAAAACCTCTCCTTTTTCTCAACCGCCTGATTTAAATCAAAATAATATATGATATATAACAACACTTTTAAAACCACATCCATCAAACCATCTCATCACACGCATCACCTTTTCCCGTTTCAGACGACCCATAGGCTAAACAACGGCAAGACTATGTTGTTTAATCCCCCCTCGCCCGATAAAACATGTTCATCAGCACCACAAGCCGACTGGTACATCAACCGTCATTTCCTTGAAGCAAAACAATAAAAAGGTCGTCTGAAATCTCGTATTTGATTTTTCAGACGACCTCTCAGTCATAGCGAAAAGGCTATGCGTATGTCGAAACCTTTTCAGACGACCTCATCAAACAGCAAACATGATCTTTGCCGTTTTAAGCTGTCGTTACAGTCAATCAGGCATCTACCGGCTTCCAGTCCGCGCCTTTTACCGGTGGCAGCCAAGATTGCGTACCGCTGGCGGAAAATTCCCACAGGATGTCGGGGAAGCCGTAATGGTCGGCGCGCGCCGGGTCGAGTTGCGTTTCGATTTCGGCTTCGCGGCCTTCGCGGATTTGTGTGGCGATGTGCGGATTGATCATGACGGTTTTGCCCAATGCGATAAATTCCGCCCAGCCGGTTTCATAAGCGGCCAGAATTTGATCGGCAGTAAACAGGTTGCCCACGCCGATAAGGGGCAGTTTGCCGTTGATGCGCTCGTGGATGAACTGCATACGGGTTTGCGCCGTATCGCCGCCGCGTCGGATTTTCTTGTCGAATTCCCACAAGGAAACGTGCAGGTATTGCAGCGGTTTTTGCACCAGCGCGTCAATGAGTGCGGCGGTTTCGGTCATGGTCAGCCCGTCCTCGCCTGCCTCTTCGGGCGAGAAACGGTAGCCGATGATGAAGTCGTTGCGTTGGTGTTTTTCACGGACGGCGGCAACGGCATCGACGACGGCGAGTGGGAAGCGCATTCTGTTTTCCAAGCTGCCGCCCCATTGGTCGTTGCGGCGGTTGCTTTGGGCGGAGTAAAACTGTTGGATTAAATAGCCGTTCGCGCCGTGGATTTCCACACCGTCAAAGCCTGCGCGAAGTGCCAAATCGGCAGCTTGGGCGAAGGAGGCGATGAGTTCTTCCACTTCTGCGGCACTCGCTTCACGCGCTCCATCCTTTTCGCTGGCGGACGCACTGATTTTGTCGCGGTGGTTGAGTTCTACCATCGCTTGGGAGCCGCCGTGATGGATTTGCAAAATCGCTTTTGCACCTTGTTTTTGAATGATTTGGGCGGTTTCTTTCAGGCTGTCGAGGCAGTGTTCGCCCGTAGCTTCAGGCTGTCCTCGAAAGGCCTTGCCGCCGTCTTGAACCAAAGTGGCGGCGGAGATAAAGAGACCTATGTCACCTGCGCGGTTGCCGAGAAACGTGCGCTCTTGGTCGCTGATTAAACCGTCGGCGTGCGAACCGAAATGGGTCATGGGCGCAACAGCAAGGCGGTTTTTGACGGTTACGCCGTTGTTCAGCGTGAAGGGTTGGAAAAGCGGGGCGTATTTGGGATTCATTTTGTTCTGTCGAAAATTAATAACATCGACAGAATTGGGACAAATAGGGAATTATCAAGAACGAGGTCGTCTGAAAAACACGGTTTCGACGAAACGGAATGTTTTCAGACGACCTTTCGACAATACGTCTAACGACGATTACCAGAGGTAGGTTACGCTGGCGCCGCCGCCCGCACCGCCTTTCGCCGCGCCGACTGCCGAGCCTTTAACCAGCCATTTGCCGCTGGCGGATACTTTGGAAATACCTACGGCGTAACCGCTTTTACCGCGCCAGATACCGCTTGCGACGGAAACCGCGCCTTGTCCCGGCTGATATGCCTGTCCGAGGCTGCCGACCGCGATTGCAGCGGCGGAGCCTGAATCGGCGCGCTCTTCAAGTTTATCCATACGGACTTTGGCCTCGTTGCGCAAAGCGGCGATTTGTGTCTGGTGATTGCTCTCGGCTGCGGCAAGGCTGCTTTGGCTTTGGCGGGCAAGGCTCTTCACTTGGGCAACGTTGACCGCGTCCGTATCCTCCTTACCCGCAGCAACATTAGTAATCTGGCGGCTGTTTTGTTCGCTGCCGACAGATACCGCACCTAAAGTCGATACCCATGTTCTGCCTGTTTCCGTACTTGCCGCGCCGGTAGCAAAGTCATGACCTGCAACGCCTGCCGCAGTATCGGCAACGCTGTCCGTACCGAGCGCTACGGAGTTTTGTTGACGCGCTTCCGCTTTGTAGCCCAAAGCAGCGGATTTTTCCTCAAATGCGGCAGCACCTGCGCCCAAAGCCGTTCCGCCGGATTTCCGTACCCGTGCGCGCGTACCGGCGGCAAGACCGTTGAGCGCGGTGGACGAAGATTCTACGCCCAATGCCACGCTGTTGGTTTCCTCGGCAACCGCGCGCGTACCGACTGCAACCGCTTGATAACCGTTTGCCTCGGCAGCAGATGCCAGCGCAACTGCCTGCGTACCATTGGCTTTTGCCCTATCCCCGACAGCAGTGGAACTGAGCGCATTGGCTTCGCTGCCGCGTCCAAACGCAACCGCATCAATATCGGCAGCCTTCGCGCTTTCACCGACCGCGATAGAACGCAAACCCGTTGCCTGCGACATCAAACCGACCGCCACCGACTGTCCGCCGGAAGCCTTCGATGCGCCGCCGACGGCAATATCGTTGGTTCCTTTTGCATTCGCCCTGAAACCGACGGCAACCGTCCGCAATGCCTCCGCCTTAGCCTCACTGCCAAGCGCCGACGCACTCAAACCCGAAGCGTTTGAATCATAGCCGGCAGCAACAGACTTATAACCCGCCGCAGCCGCTTTGTCACCCAACGCGGTCGCATTCTCCCCCGCCTTCGAGTCTTTGCCCAACGCGACCGAACCGTTTTTGTGCATCGCTCCTGTCGCAATAGCTTCTGCAACACAAACATTTGCAAAAACAAGGGACAACACCAAACACAGCGGTTTGACGGATAAGTTTAGTTTCATCTTTTCATTCTCCAAATTTGAATTTTTAACAATACTAACTAATCCCAAATAATTATATTTAATTATTTAGAATTAGTTATATTGTATGGTATTATTACAATATTATTAATTATATGTAATTAATATTTGATTTGAATCATCTGAAGAAAATGATACGCAAGGTTTATAGAACGTACGCAACCCATTCAGATTGATAGAACCCAATCATCTAAAAAGGTCGTCTGAAAACACGGTTTCGGAGAAACGGAATGTTTTCAGACGACCTTTTATATCGGCAAAAAAAAGGCGATACCTTTCAGTACCGCCAAAGCTGCTTTGGTGATGAAACCGGTTATTTCGAGGCGCAGCGGAAGCCTAGGTTGTGCAGGACGTATTTGGATTGCAGGCTGGTGCGTATGCCGTAGCGCAGGAAGGCGGCGTAATTCGATGGGTCGCTGGAGCCTACGGATGCGCCGCTGCAAAACATTTGCGTATCGGCATTGCCAGACGAGAGCAGGCTGCTGTTGAAGTCTTCCGTCCATTCCCAAATCAAGCCGTGCATATCGTAAATGCCCCAGTAGTTGGGTTTGCTTTTGCCGACGTCGCGCAAGCCGTTTCTGCCGCCGTCTGCATACCAGTCAAGAATGGTACGGTTGTAGCCGGGTTCGGCAGAACCGTTTTTCTGTGTGGCGGAGGCAAGTCCGGCAAATTCCCATTGGTCTATGGTCGGCAGACGTTTGCCTTGCGCAGTACAGTAGGCATTGGCGGCAAACCAAGATACGTTGGTTACCGGATGTTTCAGTTCGTTGGGTTTGGGCGCGTAGCTGTTGCTGCCGGTTTTAACCCAGTGTTTAAGGTAGGCAGGTTCGGCTTGTTTGGAGCTGACTTTGCCTTTTTGCCACTGCGGGTGTTTTTTGACAAACTCTGCAAATTCGGCATTGGTAACGGGATATTTGTCGATTTGGAAGGGTTTGACTTTAATGAGGCTTGTTTCTTTCTTCAGATAGAGCGGGCGGTAGCTGCCGCCTTCTACTTTTGCCATTTCGGCCGCCGCTGCACTGCCGCTTGCGACAAGGGTAAAGAAGGCGAGGAGTGGTATGAGTTTCATAACGGGCTTTCTCATCTGAATACGGAGTATTAGGCTCTGATTATATAGCGAAACCGGATAAAAATCCTTAAAAGCCGTCTGATTATTGTGCTTTGGGCTTGTCGGTTCGTGCATATAGTGGATTAACTTTAAACCAGTACGGCGTTGCCTCGCCTTAGCTCAAAGAG